>JBDLIK010000149.1:0-7653 GCA_039714895.1 Myxococcota bacterium
GACGCGGGAAGCCTTCGAGAACGAGGGGGTCGAGGTCCTCTACGGCGACACCGACTCGGTGTTCGTGAAGCTACACGCCAGCCGGGCCGAGGCGGCCCGCGCGGAGGCGGAACGCCTGCGCGAGCGGGTGGAGGCCCAGATCACCGGCCGCATCCGCAGCCAGTACGATGTCGAGCCCCGCCTGGAGCTCGAGCTCGAGAAGGTCTTCGAACGCTGGCTGCTGCCCCGGGTCCGCGGCGGAACCAGCGGAAGCAAGAAGCGCTACGCGGGATGGTCGGAGCACGGGGGTCTCGAGCTCGTGGGTCTCGAGTCCGTGCGACGCGACTGGCCTCCCATCGCCCGCCGACTCCAGACGGGAATGCTCGAGCGTGTGTTCCGGGACGAGGCGGTCCTGCCCTACGTGAAGGAGCTCGCGGAACGCGTCCTGGCCGGCGAGCACGACGACGAGCTCGTCTATGCCAAGCGGGTGCGCAAGGGCTCCCTCGAGCGCTACACGGCCACCACCCCGCCCCACATCCAGGCCGCCCGCAAGGCCGCTGGCGCGGCCGGTCCGGTGGTGCGCTACGTGGTCACCACCACCTCGGGGCCCGAGCCGGTGCTGCCGGGACGGCCCTTCCCGGGCGGCCTCGATCGCCGGCACTACCTCGAACGGGTCCTGCGCCCGGTGGCCGACAGCATCCTGGACCTGTTGGACAGCAGCTTCGACGAGGCCCTGGGCGCCCCCCGCCAGCTCCCCCTGCTCTGAGACATCGGATTCGAGAGGCGGCACAACCCGCTGGAATCGAAGCCGGTTCTTCGAGAGGACTCGGGGTGGCTCGAGGGCTGGGATATTATTAGCCGTTATGCTAATCGTAGCCTCGAGGTGGGGACAGCCCGAGGAGGAGCGTCATGTCCGACCGTCCCGAGATCGTCTTCTGCTACTACCGCGTGCGCCCGGGTCAGGAGGAGGCGCTGGTGCGCCTCCAGCACGAGCACATCGAGACCCTGCGCAAGCTCGACCTGATCACCGAGGAGCCCGCCACCCTGTATCGCGGCGCCGACGAGCGGGGGCTCCCCTTCCTCGTCAAGTTCTTCACCTGGCGCAGCCCTCAGGCGCTCGATGCGGCCCACCAGCATCCCGAGGTGCAGCGTCACTGGGAGGCCATGGAGCCGCTGTGCGAGGACCGCGACGGGCGGCCCGGCATGGAGTTCCCCCACGTCGAGCGCACGGTGATCTAGCTTGAAGCCCAGGCCGAAGCCCGCGCGCAGCGGCATCGCCGAGGTGGACGCCCTCGAGCGGGTCTTCGGCGCTCTCGCCCACGCGTCGCGCCGCCACATCCTGATGGTGCTCCACGCACGCGGGGATCGCGTCAACGCCGGCGCCATCGCCCGTCGCTTCTCGTGCAGCTGGCCCACCACCACGCGCCATCTGCGCGTGCTCGAGGAAGCCGGCCTCGTGCGGGTGGAGAGCGAGGGGCGCGAGCGCTTCTACCGCCTGGAGATCGATCTGCTTCGCCGGGTCGTGGGCGGCTGGCTCGCCAGCTTCAAGGAAAGGGCTTCCGGCTGAGTCCCGCTCCAGCCGTCAGAGCTCGTCGGGGGTCCCCTGCAGAATTGCTCCGGACTCCCGCAGCGCCCGGATGCGCTCGGCGTCGAGCCCGAGCAGCTCGCGGAGCACCTCTTCGTTGTGCTCGCCCCGGGTGGGCGCCGAGCGGACCGGGCGAAGCTCCGAGCGTGAGAAGCGATAGGGCAACCGGGTCACCCGACGGGTGCCCCCGCGGCGGTCGTCCACCGGGAGCAGCAGCTCGCGCTCCCGGGCGAACTCACCCTCGAGGGCCTCGCGCAGACTGCGCACAGCGGCGCAGGGCAGGTTCTTCTCCTCCAGCCGGCGGATCAGCGCCTCGCGCCCGGGCTGGGCGCTCATCCAGGCTTCGAGGGTCTCGTGGCGCAGCCGGGCCTTGGTGGGAAGATCGGCGCCCGGCGGCGTCGGGTCCTGGATCTCCGGGAAGGCCTCCTTCATGCGCGCCCAGATGTACTGAGGCGGCCCGGCGATGGCGATCCAGCCGTTGCTGCCCGCATCGTAGGGAGCGGGCTCGGCGCGCAGCTCGGGCGGGTCGAGAAGCTCGAAGGGGGTCTCCGAGTAGGTCGCCAGAACGGCGTCATACATGGCGACCTCGACCCGCTCCCCTTCCCCGCTGGCCTCGGCGGCCCGCAGCGCCGCCAGCAACGCGACGGTGGCGTGGAGGGAGGTGGTCAGGTCGGCGCGGGCGTCCGCCACCGGACGCACCGGCAGGCTCGACTTGCTGCTCTGGTAATCGAGCAGCCCGGTGGCCGCATGCATGGTGGGCGCGAAGGCGCCATGGTCGGCGAGGGAGGAGTCGCTGCCGTAGCCGCAGATGGAGAGCATCACGGTCCGCGGGTTCGCGGCGTGTACGGCCGACCAGCCGATTCCCAGGCGCTCGGCGACCCCCGGCCGGAAGTTCTCGATCACCGCGTCCGCCCGGCCCACCAGCGCGAGCGCCAGCTCCTGGCCGGGGGGCGTCGTCAGGTCGATGCACACGTTGCGCTTGCCCAGGTTCGCCCAGGTGTAGAGGCCGGATTGCCCGCGGTCGCGCTTCGGAGCGATCTGGCGGGTGAGGTCGCCCCGGGGTGCCTCCACCTTGATGACGTCGGCCCCGAACTCGGCCAGGATGCGTCCCAGGTAGGGCCCGGCCAGCACCTGGGAGAAGTCGATCACCCGCAGGCCCGCGCAGGGGAGTCGGCTCATGCGCGGCATTCTACACGGCGCCCACGCTCCGGCGGGCAGCGGCGAATCCGCGCGCCGGCCCCTATGTTAGGCCCCCGCGAGTCGATCTCCCCCTGGTGCGAGGCAGCATGAGCGACGCGAAGCCCCAGTTCCGGGCCGTAGACCCGCAGACGCTGCCCAAGCGCTTCGACGCCGCGGAAGCCGAAGCGCGCTGGGACCGGCACTGGCAGGAGAGCGGCGTCTACGGCTACGACCCGTCGCGGCCTCGCGAGGAGAGCTTCGTGGTGGACACCCCGCCCCCCACGGCCTCGGGCTCGCTCCATCCGGGACACACCTTCAGCTACACGCACACGGACATCCTGGCCCGCCAGCGGCGCATGCGGGGCTGGAACGTCTTCTACCCCATGGGCTGGGACGACAACGGCCTGCCCACCGAGCGGCGGGTCCAGAACTACTTCCACATCCGCTGCGATCCGACGGCGGCCTACGAGCCGGGCCTCAGTCTCGAGCCGACCACCGCAAAGCAACGCAAGAGCCCGCCGCGACACGTCTCCCGGGCGAACTTCATCGAGCTGTGCCAGGGGGTGGTGGCCGAGGACGAGAGAGAGTTCGCGCGGCTCTGGCGACGGGTGGGCCTCTCGGTGGATTGGCGCCAGACCTACCAGACCATCGACGACCACTGCCGGCGCATCGCCCAGCTCTCCTTCCGGGACCTGGTCGACAAGGGTCACGCCTACACGAGCTACGCGCCCACCATGTGGGACGTGGACTTCCAGTGTGCCATCGCCCAGGCGGAGGTCGTGGAGAAGCAGGTGCCCGGCGCCTACCACGACATCGAGTTCGGCGTCCAGGACGCGTCCCGGAGCTTCGTGATCTCGACGACCCGTCCGGAGCTGCTGGCCGCCTGCGTCGGGGTCACGGCGCATCCCGGGGACGAGCGCTACCGGGATCTCTTCGGCAAGCGGGCGCTGACGCCGCTGTTCCGCGTGCCGGTCCCGATCTTCCCCAGCGAGCAGGCCGATCCCGAGAAGGGCACGGGCATCCTGATGGTCTGCACCTTCGGCGATGCCATGGACGTGCAGTGGTGGCGCGAGCATGGGCTCACGCTGCGCCAGCTCGTGGGCAAGAATGGGCGCCTGGCCGCTGCGACCTTCGGCGAGGCCCCCTTCGAGAGCCTCGACCCGGAGGCCGCGAACCGCTGCTACGCCGAGCTCGCCGGTCGGTCCCTGGTGGCTGGGCGTCGCGCGATCGTGGAGATGCTCGCCGACCCGGCGGGCAGCGCCAGCGGAGGCGGCCCGCCACTCGTGGCCGAGCCCCGCCCCATCGAGCATCCCGTGAAATTCTACGAGAAGGGCGACCGGCCCCTCGAGTTCGTACCCACCCGCCAGTGGTTCGTGCGCTTGCTGGACAAGAAGGAGGCGCTGCTCCGCAAGGGGGAGCAGATCCAGTGGCATCCGCCCCACATGCTGAAGCGCTTCAGCGACTGGACGGAGAACCTGAACGGCGACTGGTGCGTGAGCCGACAGCGTTACTTCGGCGTGCCGATCCCGGTCTGGTACCCCCTCGACGAGAACGGGACCCCTCGCTACGAGGATGCCCTGGTCGCCGAGACCGAACGGCTCCCCATCGATCCCACCACCGATGCGCCGCGCGGCTACGACGAGGCCCAGCGCGGGCAACCCGGAGGCTTCGCGGGCGAGGCGGACATCTTCGACACCTGGTTCACGAGCTCGCTCACGCCCCAGATCAGCTCCCATTGGCGGCTGGATCCGAAGCGGCATCCCACCCTCTTCCCCGCCGACCTGCGCCCCCAGGCCCACGACATCATCCGGACCTGGGCCTTCTACACCATCGCCAAGGCGCTCATGCACGAGGACCAGATCCCCTGGCATCATGCGGCGATCTCCGGCTTCGTGCTCGATCCCGATCGCAAGAAGATGTCCAAGAGCCTGGGAAACGCGGAGACTCCGATCCCGCTGATCGAGCAGTACGGGGCAGACAGCCTGCGCTACTGGGCCGGCTGCGCCCGCCTGGGCGTCGATACCAAGATGGACGAGAAGGTCTTCAAGGTGGGCAAGCGCCTCACCACCAAGATCTTCAACGCCGGGAAGTTCGTCCTCGCTCAGACCGCCGAGGTGCACCCGATCTCCTGCGAGCTCGACCTCGGCTTCGTACACGCGCTGCGCACGCTGGTGGAGCGGGCCACCGCAAGCTTCGACCGGTTCGAGCACGCGCCCGCGCTCCACGAGACCGAGAGCTTCTTCTGGGCCCGCTTCACCGACACCTATCTCGAGCTCGCCAAGGCCCGGGCCCGCGGCGAAGCCGGCGCGGACGCCAGCGAGCGGGGCTCGGCGGTGGCCACCCTGCGGCTGGGACTCTCGGTCCTGCTGCGGCTGCTGGCGCCCACCCTGCCCTACATCACCGAGGAGGTCTGGTCCTGGGCCTTCGCGGAGGAGACCGGAGCCGGCTCGATCCACGGCGCCCGCTGGCCCGAGGCGACGGAGCTGGACGCCATCCCGGCCCCCGCCGATCCCGAGAGCTTCGAGACCGCCACCACGGCGCTGGCCGCCATCAACAAGGCCAAGGCCGAGGCCGAGGTGGGCATCGGTCGGGAGGTGCACGCGCTCACGCTGGTGGGCTCCGCGGCGACGCTCGAGCGGCTCAAGCCCGTGCTGCGGGATGTGATGGCCGCGGCGCGCTGCACGGGCCAGCGCCTGGAGCAGGCAGAGCTCGAGGAGGGCCTGGTCGAGGTGCGCGACGCACAGTTCGCAGAGCGCGGCTGACGCGACCGCGCCTCGCAGCGTCCACGCGGTTCTGCGACTATCCTTGCAAGCACACGTCGTCGAGGGGCGCACCGTGTTCGTCGGCCACTACTCCGCCGCATTCGCCATCAAGGCGTTGCGATCGCACATCCCCCTCTGGATCCTCTTCCTCGGCGTCCAGCTCGTGGACATCGGCTGGGCGTTGCTCGTCCTGGCCGGTGTCGAGAAGGTCCGGGTGATCCCGGGTTTCATGGCCGCGAGCCCCCTGGACAGCTACTACATGCCCTACACCCACAGCCTGCTGGCAGCATTCGTGTGGGCGGGCGCTGCCCTCCTCCTCTACCGCTATCTGCGCCGCTCGGACTGGTGGGCGGCCACTCTGGTCGGCGCCGCGGTGATCTCGCACTGGCTCCTCGACCTCCCGGTCCACGGGCCAGACCTGCCGCTGTACGACAACGCCTACAAGATGGGGTTCGGGCTGTGGAACTACCCAGTGCCGTCCTACGTCCTCGAGGCCGGACTCCTCGCAGCGGCGGTCTGGTTCTTCGTCCACAAGGCGCGGCCGGCGCTGCGCCTGCGCCGTGGAGTCATGCTGTTCTGCGGCGTGCTTCTCGCCGTTCAGGCGGTCAACACGTTCGGTCCGCCCCTCCAGTCGGCGGGCCTTCTGGTGACTGCGGCTCTGACGGGCTATCTGGCCTTCATCGGCGTCGCCGCCTGGCTCGAACGCAGGAGGGCGTGACCCGCCTCAGCCCGGCGCCGGGAAACGGCTCCTCGAACACCCTGGCGATGCGCGCGGGCCGAGCTCGCCACGTCGGCCCGACCCGGGCCTCGCGCCGGCCGCAGGCGCGCTCTCTCCCCCAGGGGCGCATGGATCTTCGAGCGCTGCCGATCTGAACGGCGTTCACAAGCGGGACGGGTATATACTCGACGCCTTGCGACCGGACCGGCACCGGGCGCGTGTGCGTCCCCGTCGGCCGGTCAGGGTTCGACGCGCGACCCATGGCGGACCTCGTCGTAGGGCATACGACGCCCGATTCCACGCGGATCTGGATCCGCGGGGACGAGCGGTACCGCTGGGCGCGCGTCAGCTTGAGCGCTGACGGCGAGCATCGCGTCGCGTCCGAGCCCTTGAAGCTGCTCGGCGAGGACGACTTCACCGCTGTCGCTCCCTTCACGAATCTCCGCGAGGAGACGCGCTACAGGGTCACGGCGCGCTTTGCCTCGAGTCTTCGGGGGCTCGAGCAGGATCGATCCGACCAGAATGCACGAGAAGGGCGGCTCAGGACCTTCCCTCCGCCGGACGCCAAAGCGTCGTTCAGCTTTCTCCACGGGAGTTGCAATCTCTCGATCGTGAGCCTCACCAATCTGGGGTCGCTGGCCTTGGGCGCGCTCGGGACCGTGACCGCCACGGAATCGCTCAAGCGGAAGGCGCACGGCAGCCGAAGGTGGAAGATCGCGCTCTGGATGGGGGACGGCCTCGTCTCCATCATCTACCGCGGCTTGTTGCTGCTGCAGGTCGTGTCCTTCCCGTTCCGATGGCTCCGTGCCCGCTTGTCCAAGCAGTCGCCGCCCAGGTGGCCGAAACGGAGCCACAAGCCGTCTCTCGTCTACGGCGTGTTCCTCATCGTCTACAAGCTGACCGGCTTCAAGCAGAAGGCGCCCCTGCTCCCCAACCCGTACAAGAAGCTCAACGACGTCCTGCAGAACGGACCCTCCAACGGCGTGGATAAGGACCTCCCGAAGGAGCCCCCTCCCGAGTTCATGATCCACGCCGGCGACCAGATCTACTTCGACTTCCCGTTCCCCCAGCAAGCGCCGACGGACGCGGCGTATCGGCTGGCGTACAAGGAGGCCTGGTTCGAGGACGAGCAGCTCCGACGGTTCCTCAGCCAGTGCCCTCAGTACATGGCGCTCGACGACCACGAGATCGTGGACGGATTCTCGACTGACGGGTACGTCCCGAAGGGCCGCGATCCGTACGAGTATCTGGAGCCTGCGACCCAGGCGTACAGCGAGTACGTGAACTCCCGGCATCCCACAGCCGACGACTCGCTCTTCTACAGCTTCGATTACGGCACGACCCGCTTCTTCGTCATGGACACCCGAACCCAGCGCTCCGACCACAGCGGAGAGATGATCGATCCGAAGCAGATGTGCCGGTTCAAGGAG
>JBDLIK010000150.1:0-7583 GCA_039714895.1 Myxococcota bacterium
GTCGACAACGGCTCCCGGGATGGGACCGCCGAGCTCGTGCGGAAGCGCTTCCCCTTCGTGCAGGTCCTCGCGCTGCCCGAGAACCGAGGCTTCGCCGGTGGCAACAACGTCGGGCTGAAGCAGATGAAGGGCCGCCACGCGGTACTCCTGAACGATGACACCCTCGTCCGGCGCGATGCCTTCGAGGCCTGCGTGCGCTTCCTGGATGCGAATCCCGACGTCGGGGTGGCGGGTCCCCAGCTCGAGAACCCCGATGGCTCCCGGCAGAACTGCATCCACAACTACCCGAGCCTCGTGACCGAGCTCCTCCCCAAGGGCGCGATGGAGCTGCTGTTCCCCCGGCGCTTCCCTTCCAAGCGCTTCGTGCATGCCGGACCCATCGATGTGGAGGCGGTGCTCGGTGCCTGCCTGTTCGTGCGCCGAGAGGTGTTCGAGAACGTGGGCGTCATGCCCGAGGACTACTTCTTTTTCCTGGAGGAGACGGAGTGGTGCTATCGGATCCGCCAGGCGGGCTGGCGCATCATGCACGTTCCCGAGGCTCGGATCGTCCACCTGCTCGGTGCCAGCACCAAGCTGCGCTTCCCGGCGGAGACCCGCATCGAGTATCACCGCTCGCTCTATCACTTCTTCCGCAAGAACCGCGGCCTGGTCTCTGCGTCCCTGGTCGTGGTCATGCGCTCGCTCAAGAGCCTGCTCTACGTGGTGCTGGGACTGCCGCGGGTCTTCACCCGACGGGGCCGCGAGAGCTGGCGGGTGCGCCGGAAGGTGGCGGCCTCGCACCTGCGTGGGTGTCCGAAGGGATGGGGGCTCGCCGCCTCCCGACTCTCGGAGCGGTCATGAAGGTCCTGGTGACCGGGGGCGCGGGCTTCGTGGGATCGCATCTGGTGGACGCGCTCCTGGCGGCGGGGCACGTGGTCCGGGTCCTCGACAGTCTCGAGCCCCAGGTGCATGGAACGTCGGGCCAGCGACCGTCCTACCTGGATGCGGAGGCGGAGCTGCAGGTGGGTGACGTCCGCGACCGCGACGCCCTGGCCCGGGCACTCACGGGAGTGGAGGCGGTCTTCCACCAGGCCGCTGCGGTCGGCGTCGGCCAGTCCATGTACGAGATCGCGCGTTACGTGTCCGCCAACAGCCTGGGGGGGGCTGTGCTGCTGGAGGAGCTCGTGGCGCGCCGCGACCGCATCCGCAAGGTGGTGGTGGCCTCCTCGATGTCCCTCTACGGAGAGGGTGCCTATCGTGGTGCGGCGGGGGAGGTCGTCCACCCGGGGCTGCGTCCCGAGCCCCAGCTGGCGGCGCGGCGTTTCGAGCTCGAGGACGCTCGAGGGAATGGACTCGAGCCGATCCCGACTCCCGAGAGCAAGCCTCTGCAGCCCACCTCCATCTACGCCGTCACCAAGCGCGACCACGAGGAGATGTTCCTCACCATCGGTGCGGCCTACGACATCCCCACGGTGGCTCTGCGCTATTTCAACATCTACGGGACGCGCCAGTCGCTCTCCAACCCCTACACCGGGGTCGTGGCCATCTTCTCCTCGCGGCTGCTCAACAACCATCGCCCCCTGGTCTTCGAGGACGGCCGCCAATCCCGCGACTTCGTCCACGTCTCGGACATCGTGCGTGCCAATCTGCTGGCCCTCGAGCGGGGCGAGGCCGACGGCGGGGTCTACAACGTTGGCACGGGCAGGGCCACCTCGGTCCTCGAGATCGGCGAGCTCCTCTCTCGCGAGCTGAAGTTCGAGGGATCCTCCGAGATCGTGGGGCGCTACCGGGCCGGAGACATCCGGCATTGCTACGCCGACGTGGGCCTCATCGAGCGCCAGCTGGGCTTTCGCGCCCAGGTTTCCCTGGAGGAGGGTCTGCCCGAGCTCCTGGCCTGGCTGCGGGAGCAGGATGCGGAGGACCGGGTGGATGCGGCCGCCCGCGAGCTCGCCGAGCGCGGACTCACCCGCTGATGGCGCGGCTCGACGGGCGCCGCCTGGAGGCCCTGCTGCTGCGCTTCCCCAAGGTGCAGCTGCTGGTGCTCGGCGACCTCTTCCTCGACGAGTATCTCTTCGGAGAGGTCGATCGGGTGAGCGCCGAGGCCCCGGTGCCGGTGGTCCACGTGGGCCTCGAGTCGAGCGCCCTCGGCGGCGCCGGAAACGTGGTGCGCAACGTCGTCGCCCTCGGTGGTCGTTGTGTCCTCGGTTCGGTGATCGGCACCGACGCCGCGGGACGCCGGATCGTCGATCTGGTGAAGGAGCTCGGCATCGATCCCGGCGGTCTGGTGGAGGTGGAGGGGCGCCCCACCGGCCACAAGACCCGGGTGGTGGCGCGGTCGCGGCAGGTGGTGCGCTTCGCCCAGCAGGTGGTGCGCATCGATCGCGAGACCACGGCGCCGCTTCCCAGCTCCGAGGCGCGTCGCTTGCTGCGTTGGATCGACGGGCAGCTTCCCCACGTGGACGGCGTCGTGCTCGAGGACTATGCGAAGGGTCTGCTCACCCGCGGGCTGCTCGCCGCCGCCATGCGCCGCTTCCGGAGCGCGGACGTGCCCGTCGCGGTGGACCCGAAGACTCCGCTCACCCTCCAGAAGGGGGTCGATCTGCTGAAGCCCAATCTCCCCGAAACCGAGGACCTGACGGGCATTCGCATCCGCGAGCGACCGGACCTGGAGCGGGCCGCGGCCCGGCTGCGCCGGCGCATCGGGGGTGGACGCCTGGTGGTGACCCGCGGGCCCGAGGGCATGACGCTCTTCGAGGGCGAAGGCGCCGGCATCGACGTGCATACGGCTGCCCAGGAGGTCTTCGATGTGCAGGGGGCCGGCGACACCACCATCGCGGCCCTGGTTCTGGCGCTGCGCGCGGGCGCCACCCTGCTGGAGGCCGCGGTGATCGCCAACGCGGCCGCGGGGGTGGTGGTGGGAAAGCTGGGCACCGCCACCGCATCCCCGCCGGAGGTCCGGAAGCTGCTGCCCGCGGCCATCGATGCGGCCCGGAGGGCGCGATGATCCGGAGCATGACGGGGTTCGGCCGCGCGAGCTTCGAGGTGGAGGCGCAGACCTTCAGCATGGAGATCCGCGCCCTCAATCACCGCCATCTCGACGTCCAGGTTCGTCTGCCCCGCTCCTTCTCCTTCCTCGAGATGGAGCTGCGCAGCCTGCTCAAGGCGCGCTTCGCCCGGGGGAAGATCGACCTGAGCGTGACGCAACCGGCCGGTGAGCGCGCCGCGCCGAGCCTCCAGGTGGATGCCGAGGCCGCGCAGCGGTACCTGAGCGCCGCCTCGGAGCTGGAGCGCGTCCACGGGGTGTCGGGTCAGCTCGACGTCGCGACGCTGCTCTCGCTGCCGGGGGTGGCGACCTTCAGCGAGCCGGTCGTCGCCGAGCAGGGTGCACGAGCCGCTTTGATGGCGGCGCTGGAGGACGCCGTCGGTGCGGTCTTCGCCATGCGGCTCTCCGAGGGCGAGGCGCTGGCTCGGGACCTCTCGGGTCGTTTCGATCGGCTGCAGGAGCTCGCCGAGGCCCTCGAAGCGCGAACCGGCGACGTCCAGAAGACGGTGCGAGAGCGTCTCCGTGCTCGCATGGAGATGCTGGGACGCGAGACGGGCCTCACCGACGAGGCACGCTTCTACCACGAGTTGGCCCTGGCGGCAGACCGTCTGGACGTGAGCGAGGAACTCGTCCGCCTCCGCAGCCACGTGGATCAATGCCGGGCGCTCTTCGAGTCCGACGAGCCCGTCGGTCGGCGCTTCGACTTCCTCATCCAGGAGATGGGCCGCGAGGTCAACACCGTGGGCTCCAAGGGCAGCGACGCCGGGATCGCCCATCTCGTGGTAGACCTGAAGAGCGAGCTCGAGAAGCTCCGGGAGCAGGTGCAGAACGTTGAGTAGCGAGAAACCGGAGCGCCTCCCGACCCGCCCGACAGCCGCGCGTCGCGACAGCGCGCGGGTGCCGCCTCCGGTGCGCATGCTCAACCTCGGCTATGGAAACCTGGTGATCGCCTCGCGGGTGGTGGCCATCGTCTCCCCGGGCTCTGCGCCCATGCGCCGCCTGCGCGACGAGGCGCACCAACGGGGCAAGCTCATCGACGCCACCCAGGGACGACGCACACGCTCCATCCTGGTCACCGACAGCGATCACGTGGTGCTCTCCGCCGTCAATCCCGAGACCATCGCCGCCCGCTTCGTCCAGGAGGAGTCGGGCGGCGAGGGGTCGTGAGCGTGCCCGGGATCCCCTTCGTGGTGGCGGCTCCTTCGGGAGCCGGGAAGACGACGGTGTGTCATGCCCTGGTGGCGCAGGATCCACGCCTCGTCTTCTCCGTCTCGCACACGACCCGCCCGCGGCGCAGCGGAGAGCGGGAGGGGGTCGACTACCACTTCCTCGAGCGCGACGAGTTCCAACAGCTGGTGGGGAAGGGCGCCTTCCTCGAGCACGCCGAGTACAGCGGCCACCTCTACGGCACCAGCTGGGAGGCCATCCGGGAGCCCCTGGCTCGAGGGCTCGACGTGTTGCTCGAGATCGAGGTGCAAGGCGCTGCCCAGGTGCGCGAGCGACTCCCTGAGGCCCGGCTGGTCTTCCTGCTGCCGCCGTCCCTCGCCGAGCTCGAGCGGCGGCTGCGCAGCCGCAACACGGATTCGGAGCAGGAGGTCGCCCGCCGGCTCGAAATCGCCCGCCGGGAGATCCGCCAGGTGGAACACTTCCACTACGCAGTCGTGAACGACGCCGTCGAGCGCGCCGCTCGGGAGCTGCTCTCGGTCATCCGGGCCGAGCGGGAGGGCCGGGCCGAGCCCCTCGCGAAACGGCTGGCGCCGGGAGCGCTCTCGCCGACGCTGCGCCGGGCGCTCGAGCTCCCCGACGCCGGGCGGGAGATGGGCTGACCGCGCGCCGTCGCCCGTGCTAAACTGGCGAAGCCCTCGATTTTCCACGGTATTCCAGCCCGAGGGAAGATGAACGACCTGGACTAGCGGATGGTCGCCGTGCTGCGCTTCAACGACATCGCCGACCGCGTACTGGAGTTCAACCCCGGCAGCGATCTCACCCTGCTCCAGCGCGCCTACGTGTACTCCGCAAAGGTCCACGAGGGCCAGGAGCGGCTCTCCGGCGAGCCCTACCTCGTCCATCCGCTGGAGGTGGCCGGGATCCTCGCGGACCTCCGCCTCGATGAGGTGACCATCGCCGCCGGCCTGCTCCACGACACGGTGGAGGACACCCTCACCACGTCCGGCGAGATCGAGCGCCTGTTCGGTAGCGAGGTCGCCTTCCTCGTGGATGGGCTCACCAAGATCTCGCGCATCGAGTTCAGCTCTGACCGTGCCCGCCAAGCCGAGAACTTTCGCAAGATGCTCGTGGCGATGTCCAAGGACATCCGCATCCTGCTCATCAAGCTCGCCGACCGCATGCACAACATGCGGACGCTGCAGTACATGGCGGAGGACTCAGGGCAGCGCATCGCCCAGGAAACCCTCGACATCTACGCGCCGCTCGCCCACCGCCTCGGTATCCACTGGATGAAGCAGGAGCTCGAGGAGCTTGCCTTCCGGGCCCTGAACCCGGAGAGTGCCGCCGAGCTCGAAAAGAAGCTCAGTGGCGGTCGCAAGGCACGGGAGCGCTACATCGAAGAGGTGATCGGCGTGCTCTCGACGAAGCTGGCCTCTGCCTCCCTCAAGGCCGAGGTCACCGGCCGCCAGAAGGATCTCGCCTCGATTTACGCCAAGATGCAGAAGCAGAGCGTCAGCCTCGACGAGATCTACGACGTGATTGCGTTCCGGGTCATCCTGGACGGCGACGTGGACGCGGTCTACGCAGCCCTGGGGATCGTACACGGCACCTGGCGGCCGGTGCCCGGCCGCTTCAAGGACTACGTGGCCCTGCCCAAGCCCAACGGCTACCGGACCCTGCACACGACGGTGATCGGTCCCTATGGAGAGCGCATGGAGGTGCAGCTCCGAACCCGCGAGATGCATCACGCCGCGGAGCTCGGGATCGCAGCGCACTGGAAGTACAAGGAGGGCGTGGGCGACGGGAAGAAGAGCGACGAGTCGAAGTTCGCCTGGCTGCGCCAGCTCGTGGAGTGGCACCAGGAGCTCTCGGATCCCCACGAGTTCATCGACACCATCAAGGTCGACCTCTTTCCCGACGAGGTCTTCGTCTTCACTCCCGGGGGGGACGTCATCAACCTGCCCCAGGGTGCCACCACCGTGGACTTCGCCTACGCGATCCACTCGGAGGTGGGGGAGCATTGTTCGGGGGCCCGGGTGAATGGAAAGCTGGTGCCGCTGCGCCAGGAGCTCAAGAACGGTGACACCGTGGAGATTCTGACCAGCGCCTCCCAGCGCCCTCGCAAGGACTGGCTCGAGTTCGTGGTTTCCGGCAAGGCCCGTGGCCGGATCCGTCACGCCATTCGCGCCGCCGAGAACGAGCGCAGCCGCGAGCTCGGTCGGGAGATCCTCGAGCGCGAGCTGCGCCGGGCGGGTCTCTCCCTGCCGCGGCTCCTCGAGCGAGGGGAGCTCGAGGACGTGGTGCGCGCGGAATCCAAGGGCTCGGTGGAGAATCTCTTCTCAGCAGTGGGTTACGGCAAGCTGCAGGCGGGCGCGGTGCTGCGCCGCCTGCGCCCCGACGCCGTGCCCGCCGAGCCCGAACCGCCCCGGCGCCGGCTCTTCCGGCGACCCAAGCCCTCGTCTACCAGCGGCGTGCGGGTGAGCGGACTCCACGATGTCCTGGTGCGCTTCGGACAGTGTTGCGTGCCGCTGCCGGGCGACGAGGTGGTGGGTTTCGTGACCCGCGGGCGTGGCGTCACCGTGCACGTGAAGGATTGTCGCAAGGTCTTCGAGCTCGACCCGAACCGGAAGATCGAGGTGGAGTGGGACGACCGGGTGGACGCGCCGCGCAAGATCAAGGTCCGGGTGCTCTCCCTGGACAAGCCAGGCCTCCTGGCTCAGATCACCCGGTCCATCTCCCAGGCGGACATCAACATCGGCGGAGCGCGCGTCAACACGGACTCGGATCACAAGGCCACCCAGACCTTCGACCTCTGGGTGAACGACCTCCGGAGCCTCAAGCAGGTCATGAAGGAGATCGGACGCATCCGCGGCGTGCTCTCGGTGGAGCGCGTCCGTTCGTGAGCGTCGCTTCTGGCCTCGGATCCGGGATCGGCCGGGCCGGCCGGTTCGCGAAGCGCGAGACGCTCCCAGAAGCTCCGGTCGTGATCGAGCTCTTCGTACCGGGGCGCCTCTGCCTGTTCGGAGAGCACTCCGACTGGGCGGCCGGCTACCGCGGCAGCCATCCGGAGATCCCCGAGGGCAGATGCCTGGTGACCGGCACCGAGCAGGGTCTGCGCGCCCGAGCGCGCCGCGCCGACGGTCGGGTCGAGATCGAGAGCTGGCTGGGGCGGCGTCGGGAAGGCCCCTGGCGGGTGTCCGCCGACCCGGAGGCCCTCGCCGCGGAGGCGGTCGGCGGCGGGTTCTTCAGCTACGCGGCCGGCACCGCCCTCGAGATTCTGGCTCGCCACCGCGTGGCGGGTCTGCGCCTCGAGGTTCGCTCGGACCTGCCCCCGGGCAGGGGCCTCTCCTCCTCGGCGGCGCTGTGCGTGCTGGTGGCACGAGCCTGCTCGCGG
>JBDLIK010000151.1:0-7545 GCA_039714895.1 Myxococcota bacterium
CACGCTACCCCTGACCCAGCGATACTTCCTGGGCGGTCTCGGGACCTTCCAGCTCCGGGGCTTCAAGGCGCGATCGGTGGGACCCCGCCGATCCATCCTGCAGGATATCGGGTTCAACACCGGGGTCTACACCCCCGTCGGGCGACTGAATGGCGGCCAGTGCGCCCCGGACGGTGTGAACATAGTGCCCGACGACCAGTGCAACAGCATCGACGACACCAAGAACGACGACTTCGCCGACATCGACCAGACCGACGTCATCGGCGGCAACAAGTTCGTCTCCCTCTCCGCCGAGTATCGCTTCCCCCTCTCCGAGACCCTGGGCCTGGTGGGCATCCTCTTCTTCGACGCGGGCGGTGCCTTCGACGAGGAGACCTCCCTGGTCGAGTTCAGCGAGTGGCGCATGGGCACCGGCCTGGGCGGGCTCTGGTTCTCTCCCTTCGGGCCGCTGCAGGCCTTCGTGGGGCTTCCCCTCGATCCCCTCGACGTCGAGGACAGTGTCGTGTTCGAGTTCTCGGTGGGCGGCGCCGGCCTCTAGCGCGGGCCTTCGCTACCGTTCCGCCCGATTTTCCGGAGGAATGACGATCATGCGAGCCAACCGTGCCGGAGTCCTGCTGGGGCTGGCGGCCCTGCTCTGGTTCTCCCTGGGGGCCAACGACGAGCCCCTCAAGGTCGCCACGGTCAGCCTCGAGCAGGCCCTGGCGTCCACCGAGGACGGCAAGGCCGCTCGCGAAGAGATGGGCCGGAAGCAGCGGGACGCCGAGCAGAAGGTCCAGCCCATGGTGGACCGCTTCAACACGCTCAAGGAGGAGCTCCAGGCCAAGAAGTTCGTGCTCTCGGACGAGTCGCTCTTCCAGAAGCAGCTCGACCTCGCCGAGATGCAGAACGAGATCCAGGCCAAGCTCAAGGAGCTCGAAGGCCAGCTCAAGGTGGACCAGGAGCGCCTCCTCGGACCCCTGCGCGGGAAGATGGTCGAGATCGTCACGAGCCTGGGCAAGGAGCAGGGCTTCACGATGATCCTGGAGCGCGGATCCCCCGGGCTGCTCTACGCCCGGGAGGCCATCGACATCACGGATCTGGTGATCGCGCGCTTCAACGAGAAGGGCTGAGCGCCCGCGAGGGTCGCCATGAGCCACGTTCATCCCCGGGCGGAGGTCGACCCGTCGGCCAAGCTCGCGCAGAGCGCCGAGGTGGGCGCCTTCGCGACGGTGGGGCCCGAGGTGGAGCTGGCCGAGGACACCTGGGTTGGCCCCCACGCCCACGTCACGGGTCGCACCACGGTGGGTGCGGGCACGCGGATCTTCTCCTTTGCCGTGGTGGGGGAGGATCCCCAGGACAAGAGCTTCTCGGGGGAGACCAGCGAGCTGTTGATCGGCCGCGGCAATGTGATCCGCGAGCACTGCTCGATCCACACCGGGACCCGCAAGGGCGGCAGACTCACTCGGATCGGCGACGACAACCTGTTCATGAACAGTGTGCATGTGGGACACGATGCGGTGATCGGCTCCCACTGCATCGTGGCCACCTTCTGCGCCATCGCCGGACACGTGGTGATCGAGGACCACGCCGTGCTCGGCGCCTACACCGGCGTCCACCAGCTCTGCCGGGTGGGGGAGTCGGCGATGGCGGCGGGGGGCTCCAAGTGCTCCCAGGACGTCCCCCCCTTCTCCTTGGTCCACGGCGATCGGGCGCGCCTCGCCGGCTTGAACGTGATCGGCATGCGGCGGCGGAACTTCTCCCGACAGCAGATCGCCGCCGTGAAGCGCGCCTATCACCTGATCTTCTCTTCGAAGCTTCGCCTGGAGGAGGCACTCTCCCGTGTGCGCGAGGAGCTCCCCGACTCGGCCGAGGTGGAGCGCCTGCTGCGCTTCCTCGAGAGCTCCGAGCGCGGCTTCTGTCGCTGAGTGCGAGTGCCATGGTTGGACCCGTCGGACTCATTGCCGGTGCCGGACGCTTCCCGCTGGAGGTGGCGCGAGGGGCACGCCGTTCGGGCCACCGGGTGGTGGCCGTCGCCATCCGCGACCTCGCCGACGCCGACCTCGAGTCCGAGGCGAGCGAGTGCCACTGGCTGCCCCTGGGGCAACTCGAGGCCCTGCTTCTCGCGTTCCGCGAAGCCGGTGTGCACCGCTGTGTGATGGCGGGCAAGGTGCCCAAGACCTTCCTCTACGAACGCGGCGCGACGCTCCAGCCCGACGCGCGGGCGCTCGAGTTCCTGCGTGGGCTCGGGGACCGCAGCGACGACTCCATCCTCGGGGCGCTGGCGGAGCTGCTCACCGCCGAAGGCTTCGAGCTCCAGGGCCAGGCCGAGCTCACGCCGGAGCTGCTGGCGCCCGAGGGGCGGCTGGGCAGCCTGGACCCCGAGCCCGCCCACTGGGACGACATCCGCTTCGCCTGGCCCGTGGCCCGGGCCCTGGGACGCCTCGATGTGGGCCAGAGCGTGGTGGTGCGCAAGCGCGCCGTGATGGCCCTCGAGGCCATCGAGGGGACCGACCAGGCGATCCGGCGCGGCGGGGCTCTCGGCGGCCCCGGTGCCTGCGTGGTCAAGGTTGCCAAGCCCGGGCAGGACCCGCGCTTCGACATGCCGACGGTCGGCCTCGCCACCATCGAGACGCTGGTGGAGGTCAAGGCGGCGGTGCTGGCGGTGGAGGCCGCGGCCACGCTGGTGATCACTCCGGGCGAGGTGGCCGCGGCGGCGGACGCGGCGGGCATCCCCGTGGTGGGAATCCCGGCCTCGGGGCCCGAGGCGGCTCGCGCGGGAGGGAAGTCATGAAGACCCTGGGGATCGGCGTCGTCGGGGTGGGTCACATGGGGGGCTTCCACGCGGAGAAGATCGCGCTGCTGGCCGCGCAGGGGGAGCCCGTTCGCCTGGTGGCGGTGGCCGACCGCGACCCCGCGCGGGCCGAGGAGTGCGGCCGGCTGCACGGCGCGCGCTACACCACGGACTTCCGGGAGATCCTGCCCCTGGTGGAAGCCCTGGTGGTTGCAGTTCCCACCGAGCGCCACTTCGAGGTCGTCGGCGAGGCGCTCTCCGCGGGCCTCGACATCCTGGTCGAGAAGCCCATCGCCGCCACGGTGCGGGAGGCGGAGTCGCTGCAGAAGGAGGCTGCGGCGGGAGGTCGGGTGCTCCAGGTGGGTCACCTCGAGTGGTACAACGCCGCCATGCTCGCCATCCACAAGATGGTGGCGAAGCCGCGCTTCGTCGAGGTGCACCGACTCGGTCCCTTCGCGGGGCGTGCAACGGACGTCGATGTCGTGCGGGATCTGATGATTCACGACCTCGACATCGTCCAGCGCCTGGTGGGCGAGGAGCCCGAGCGGGTGGAGGGAGTGGGGGTGCCGGTCCTCTCGAACACGGTGGACATCGCCAACGCTCGTCTCAACTTCCCGGGAGGCTGCGTGGCGAACCTGACGGCGAGCCGCGTGTCCGTTCAGCCCATGCGCAAGCTGCGCTTCTTCCAGCCCGATGGCTACTTCACCATCGATTTCCTGGCCCAGACCGCAGCGGTGTTCCGCAGGCTTGCGGCCGGGCCGGGCGAGGCTCCGCGCATCGAGATGGAGGAGCTCAAGATCGATCGCAACGATGCCCTCGAGTCGGAGCTCCGGGCCTTCTTCCGGGCCATTCGCACCCGCGAGACCCCCGCCGGCTCCGGCGCCGAAGCGCTGTCCGCCCTGCGCACGGCCCTGCGCGTGGTGGAGTCCATGGCCCCCCTCGACGAGCTTCGATGAGTCGGATCTTCCTCTCGGCGGGGGATGCCTCCGGCGAGCTTCACGCCGCGGCGTTCGTGGATGCGCTGCGCGCGCGGATTCCCGATGCCCGCTTCCAGGGGCTCGGCGGCGTGGCCATGGAGAAGGCGGGGGTCGAGCTGTGCGTCCACCAGCGGGAGCTCGCCATCGGGGGGTTCGTGGAGGTGGTCTCGAGTGCGCGTCGCCTGTGGCGCGCCTGGCGGACGGTCACCCAGGCCCTCGCGCGGGTACGACCGGACCTGCTGGTGCTGGTGGACTCTCCGGACTTCAACCTGCCCCTGGCCCGCCGCGGCCGGCGGCTGCACATCCCCATCCTCTACTACGTGAGCCCCCAGGTGTGGGCCTGGCGGCGGGGGCGCATCCGGAAGATCGCCCGACGCGTGGACCGCCTGGCGGTGATCTTCCCCTTCGAGCCCCAGGAGTATCGGGGGAGCGGCCTGCGGGTGGACTACGTGGGGCACCCCCTGGTGGAGCGGATGGAGGCGCTGCGTGAGCGCCTCGACCGCGTCGGCGCCCGTCGCGCCCTCGGCCTCGACCCGGGCGCGCGCTGGATGGCGCTGCTCCCGGGCAGCCGCCGCAACGAGATCCGCCATGGGCTCGGTCTGCAGCTCGAGTGCGCGCGAGCGGTCCACGCCGAGCGACCCGAGGTGCGCTTCGCGATCGCCCTGGCTCCGAGCCTCTCGAGGGAGTCGGTGGACGAGGTGATCGCCCGAGCCCGGCTGCCCGAGGGCCTGGAGCTGCGGCTGATCGAGGGCCGCACCCACGAGCTCCTGCTTGCCGCCGACGTCGCGCTGGCGAAGCCGGGCACGGTGACCGTGGAGGTGACCCTGCTCGGCTGCCCCTTCGTGGTCGCGGCGCGCGCCCATCCCCTCTCGGCTGCCATCGGACGGCGGGTGATCGCCGTGCCCTCGCTCACCATGGCCAACCTGATTGCCGGAGCGCCCGTGGTTCCCGAGTTCCTGCAGGAGCAGGCTCGACCGGAGCGGGTGGCTCGCGCGCTGCTGGCGCTCCTCGAGGGACCGGCTCGCGAGCTCCAGCAGGAACGCCTGGCCCGGGTCCGGGAAAGCCTCGGAGCCGGAGGGGCCGCGGAGCGCGCGGCGGCGATCGCAGCGGAGATGCTCGATGAGGGTATTCGCGCATAGCGGCGCGGCCCTCCTGGCCCTCGGGGCGGCGCCGGCCGGCGTGCTGGCGCTGGCTCTGCGCCCCGGCCTGCGCGCCGGCCTGGGCGAGCGGCTGGGGGGTGTTCCGCGCACCGAGCCGGGGGCGATCTGGGTCCACGGTGCCAGCGTGGGGGAGGCCGCGGCGTCCCTCGCCCTGCACGAGCTGCTGCTGGCCCAAGGACACCGGACGGTGGCGTCCACCACGACACCCACCGGTCAGGAGCTTCTCGCCCGGCGGCGACCCGAGCTGACCCGCATGCTCGCGCCGCTCGATCACCCCTGGTGTGTCGGCGCCGCTCTCGCCCGGGTCCAGCCCCGGGCGCTGGTCCTGGTGGAGACCGAGCTCTGGCCCTCGTGGATCGCCGCAGCGGAGCGACGGGCGATTCCGGTGGTCCTCGTCTCCGCCCGTCTCTCGGATCGCTCGTTCCCGCGCTATCGACGGCTCGCCTTCGCGGTGACCCCGACGCTGGGTCGGCTCGCCCGAATCGGCGCCCGCACCCGGCTCGACGCCGAACGATTCCTCGCGCTGGGCGTGCCGCCGGAGCGCGTGGAGGTGACCGGCGACCTCAAGCTCGAGGCCCCCGCCGAGCCGCCGTGCCTGGCCCCGGACCTCGCGGAGCAGCTGGGCCCGAGCCGCTGGCTGGTGGCGGGCAGCACCCACGCCAGCGAGGAGGGTGCGGCCCTGGCGGCGCTTGCCGCTGCCGAGGCTGCAGGGCACGCCCTCGGTCTCGTGCTGGCGCCCCGCCACCCCGAGCGCGCTCCCGACGTCTTGCGAGAGGTGGCCGCGGCGGGGCGGCGGGGCCAGCTGCGCAGTCAGCTCTCCGGGCCCCTGGCCGCCGGCGAGGTGCTCGTGCTCGACACCCTCGGCGAGCTTCCGGCGTTGTACGCCCGGGCGAGCGTCGTCTTCGTGGGCGGCTCACTGGTGCCCCGTGGAGGACACAACGTCCTCGAGCCCGTACGGGTCGGACGGCCGGTGCTGTTCGGAACTCATACCGAGAACGCCCGGCAGTCCGTGGATCTGCTGCTCGGATGCGGGGCTGGACGCCGGCTGGCGGATTCCGCCGCCCTGACCCGGGCCGTGCTCGATGAGCTCGCCGATCCGGACGGTGCCAGCCGTCGCGGGGAGGCGGGCCGGGCGCTCCTCGAGGCCCACCGAGGGGCCGCCCGACGCAGCGTGGAGCTGGTGGAACGGGTCCTCGCGCCGCCGGTTTCCCGGTGAGGATCCCGTGGATCGAGGGGGAGCGCGAGGAGGGCCCCGCGCTCCGCGCCGCGCTGCTTCCCATGGCCGCGCTGTCCTGGGTCTACGGCGGCGGCGCTCGGCTGCACCGGGCGCTCTACGATCGTGGGCTCCGCCGGCAGACCCGCCTCGGGTGCCGGGTGCTGTCCGTCGGCAACCTGGGGGTGGGAGGCGCCGGCAAGACGCCCACCACCGCGACCCTGGCCCGGGAGCTGCGTCGACGCGGCCACCGGGTGGCGATCGCGAGCCGCGGCTACCGCAGGGACGTCCGGGAGCCGGTGGTGGTCGTCTCGGATGGCAGACGGGTGCTGGCCCGGGCAGCGGAATCCGGCGATGAGCCCCTGCTGCTGGCCGCCCACGCGCCCGGGGTGCCGGTGTTGGTGGGAGCGCGGCGGGCTGCGGTGGGGCAGCGGGCCATTGCGTCGTTCGGGGCCGAGGTGCTGATCCTCGACGATGGCTTCCAGCACCATGCGCTCGAACGGGACCTGGACCTGGTGGTTCTCGATGGGCATTTCGGCCTCGGCAACGCGAGGCTGCTGCCGAGAGGCCCGCTGCGCGAGCCGCTCTCGGCCCTGCGCCGTGCCCACGCCCTGGGCGTGATCGACGGGCCCCTCTCGGAGGCGGATGAGCGGCGCGTGGCGCGCTTCGCCGCCGGTGCTCGACGCTTCGAGGCCCGCCGCGCGCCCCGCGGCCTGCGTCCCCTCGAAGGGGGAGACCTGGAGGACCTGACGGGGCTCGCCGGCCAGGAGGTGGGTCTGCTCTCGGGCATCGCCCGTCCGGACTCCCTGCGACGCAGCGTGACGGCGCTCGGCGCCTGCGTCGTCGCTGAACGGCGCTTTCGCGACCACCACCGCTATCGCCCGGCGGACCTGGAAGGGCTGTCCCGCGCGGCCCCGTGCTGGGTCACCACCGAGAAGGACGCCATCAAGTTGAACCCCGCCTGGGCAGGGTCCGCCCGCGTCCACTCCCTGGTGATCGAGCTCGAGTTCGACGCGCCCGACTTCGTCGACTGGCTCTCCACCCGCTTGCGGGGCTGACGGGCTGCGGGCTGTGCCCGCAGCCCGTCAGCCATCGGTCGTGCACCCACCTCGGCCGGGGTGTGCGCCGCTTCGCTCGCTGAGTGCCCCAGCGGTCCAGGTCGCGGGCTGCAGGCCTAGTACCGCAACGCGTGCAGCGCCAGGCGGCGGCGCTCGCGGGGCAGGGCGGCGAGCAGCGCCTGGCGCAGGGCTCGGTCGCTCCCCACATAGCCCCGGAGAAAGCTGGCGAGGCCGCGGCGGCCGACCCGTTCTGCGACCCGTCGCTTCACGAGCGACCGGAACAGGCGCATGAGCTCGGACATGCGCTGGGAGGGAGAGACGTGGGGCTCGAGGGCGGCACGGTCGAGGTCCACGATGATGCACTCCG
>JBDLIK010000152.1:0-7520 GCA_039714895.1 Myxococcota bacterium
GGAACCGGACCCACAACTAGAGGGCGCGAACGATCAGGGTGAGCACGCCGACGAAGCCGCCGACCACGCCGGCCACCACCACCGCCGCGGCGAAGTCGGCGCCGCGCACCGCCAACGCTGCCCTTCGGGAGCGGGGCAGCCGGCCGAGCCGGCCCCAGGCCAGGAACCAGGGCACGGCCAGCATGGCGACCGTCGGCCCGACCGGGAACGCGTAGCCGCCCACCAGGTAGCGGGGACCCACATCGACTCCCATCATGGCCAGCGCGCCGAGGAGCGCCGCCAGGGCCAGCCAGGGACGCAGCGCCTGGTGGCTCAGCAGCCGCCGGGCGGCGAGCGCCACCATCAGCCCGAACCAGGCGATCACGCCGCCCGCTCCGATCGAAACCCCCCACAGCACCGCTCCCAGCACCACCAGCTCGCGCCGGCGGGGCCCCTCGAGTTCGCCCCACATCGCGCCCGGCCCCGCTCGCACCAGCAGCGCGGCGGCGATCGCGGTGATCGATGCCGCCGAGAGACCCGAGCCCTCCCAGCCCGCCCGGGAGAAGTCGCCGAGCGCCCACCACACCACGGGCCGAACTCCCCAGGCATCCCCCTTGGCGGCCACCGCCGCCAGCAGTGCCAGGATTCCCATGGCGAACATGGCGATCCCCACCAGGACCCCCGAGAGCGCAGGCACGCGGGCCAGCAGCCCCACGACACCCGCGAACAGCATGGCTCCGACCCCGGCTCCGAGCAGGAAGTCCGGGGCCGGGCCGAGCAGGCCGAGATCGAGAGCCCGGGTGCCCCCGAAGGCGCCTCCGAAGGAGACGGCCAGCGTGTAGGCCTCCCGCAGCGAGCTCGGAGACGAGGCCTGCGCCACCACGGCGGAAACTCCGAGCCCGGCGCCCACCGCCGCAGCCAGGAGCAGGCGGGGACCGTTCACCGCCAGCATCCATCCGAGATCCGCCGACCCGGGAAGGCGGACTCCGAGTGCGGCGGAGTAGGTCGCCAGCACGGCGCCCGCCGCGAGGACGAGGAGGGCGAGATCGCGGCGTCCCAGGGCCGGGCTCGACACAGCACTCCTGGCCAGAACGGGAGATTCAGCCCAATGGGCGCCCCGCCACCCCCCTCGCGGGCTCCCGGCCGAAGAGACCATAGCGCCGCGGGCCCGTCCCGGGCGGCCGACCGACTTGGGATTCCGGAGCGTTCTTCCGATGGACCCACCAGGGGAGGGTGCGTGGGGTCGAAGCGGGTCGGGTTCCGACGGTTCCAGGATGCGGCACTGGCCGCGCCCCGCCTCACCTTCGCCGCGCTGCGCCGCGGCATGCTCCCCCTCGGACCCGCCGCGGTCTCCACGGCCCGCCGCGAAGGAGTCTCGGAGCTCCACTGGAAGATCCTCGGGGACGCGCTCGTCCGCTTCCTGCGGAGCTCCGGGCCGGTGCTCACCAAGATCGGGCAGGTCCTCGCCACCCGCAGCGACCTCCTGCCGGAGACCGTGTGTCTGCGGCTCGAGCAGCTCTACGCGGGCCAGCCGGCCATGGCGCGCTCGGAGCTCCGGCGCCTGCTGCGGAGCGCGTACGGACGCCGCATGCCGTTCCGACGCTTCGAGTGGGCGGCCTTCGCCGTGGGATCGGTGGGGCAGGTCCACCGGGCCAGCCTCCGGGACGGAACGCGGGTGGTCGTCAAGGTGTTGCGCCCGGGTGTGCGCGAGGCGGTGCGTCGGGACATGAACGCACTGGGGGTGTTCGTGGACCTCTTCTTCTCCACCCTTGCCCGCAAGCGCCGGGCGGTGCAGCCGGTGGTGTCCGGGGTGCTCGGCGATCTCGCCGAGGCGCTGAAGCGCGAGACCGATCTGGCGCTGGAAGCCGAGGCCGTCGAGGCCTTCGGGCAGCGGCTGGCCCGGAACCCCCGGGTCCGGGTGCCCCGCTGCTTCCGGGAGAGCTCCACCGGCGAGGTGCTGGTCCTCGAGGAGCTCGAGGGCGAGCCGCTCTCGGTGCTGCGCGCCCGGGGTGCGTCCGATCCCGAGGCCGCTCGACGCGCCGCGTCCCTCGCCCTGCGAGAGATCCTCAGTCAGATCTTCGAGGACGGCCTCTTCCACGCCGATCCCCACGGCGGAAACCTGCTCGTGCTGGAGGACGGGCGACTGGGGCTCGTCGACCTGGGCCTCACCGGCGAGCTCGACGGCACCGACCGACGCAAGATCGCACGGGCGGTCCGGGCCTTCCTGGCACGCGACGCCGATGCCACGCTGCGGTCCTTGCTGGAGTTCGGGGCGCCGCCGCCGGACTTCGACTTCGGCGCCTTCAAGACGGACCTGCAGGCGGTGCTGCAGAAGGACCGGCGCAAGGTCCTGGCGCGCGTGACCGGGGCCCAGGCCGAAGAGCCCGACACCTCCTACCGACTGGAGGACACGGTGGACCAGCTCCTGCGGGTCGCCCACCGCCACGGCATCGCGCTGCCCACCTCCACGACGCTGCTCATCAAGACCCTGGTCACCATCGAGGGCGTCGCACGCTCTCTCGATCCCGAGATCAACGTGGTGGTCACCGCGATCCCCATCGTGCTGCGCTCCCTCACCCCGCGCTGGATGCGTTGGCGGCGGCGCTAGCGGTGCCCGGGGCTCCGCTCGCAGCGACCGATTCCAGATCCGACGGAGGATCTCTCCTTCAGAACCCACCCCCAGCGACGATGGCCATGCAGAACGCAAACGAAATCGGTCGCCTCGACCTGAACCTGCTGGTCTCGCTGCAGGCACTGCTCGAGGAGGGCTCGGTCACCCGGGCCGCCAAGCGGATGGGCATGACCCAGCCGGCCATGAGCCACAGTCTCGCCCGGCTGCGCCAGCTCTTCAGCGACCCCCTGCTGGTGCGCAACGGCCGCGGCATGGCGACCACACCCCGCGCCGAATCCCTGCGGGAGCCCCTCGCCCGGGTCCTGAGCGATGCCCGGCGGCTCATGGAGCCCCGGGAGTTCGAGCCCGGCCTGGCCCGGGGTGCCATGCGCCTGGGCGTCTCCGAGTACACGGCCCTGGTGGTGCTGCCGCTGGTGCTGCCGGCCGTGCGGCGGCTCGCGCCGGGACTCCGCCTGGACCTGGAGCCCTGGCGCGCGCACAGCCATGAACGCCTGGCACAGGGTGACCTCGACCTGGCCGTGCACGCCGAGGAGACCGCGCCGAGCGGGATCTTCCATCGACGGCTGTTCACGGATCGCCATGCCTGCGTGGTGCGGGCAGGACATCCGGTGGTCGCCCAGGGGCTCACCCTCGGTCGCTATCTGGAGCTGGACCACGCGGCGGTGACGCTCACGGGCGCGGGGCCGGAGGACATCCACGCGGCGCTGCAGCGGACGGGGCGGGAGCGAGAGGTGGTGCTGCGCATCCCGAGCTTCCTGGCAGCGCCCGCGCTGATCGCTTCCACCGACCTGGTGCTGACCCTGCCCCGGCGCCTGGCGAAACGGCTCGCCGGCTCCGCCGACCTCGCGGTTCTCGAGCTACCGCTCGCGCTCCCGCTGTTCCCGGTCTCCCTTGCCTGGCACGAGCGGCGCCACCACGATCGCGCGCACACGTGGCTGCGCGGCCTGGTGGCCGAGGAGATGGGGCGCGCCGAGGAGCCGCCTTCGGAGTAGCCGCGCTCCGGCCCGGGACCGTCCCCGGGTATAGTGGGCACACCCTCGCCCTGCGCAGCGCACACACATCGGCGGGCGGTCCAGGCGAAGGAGCGAGGGATGATCGAGTTCGACGAGGCCGCCGCACGGGGCGTGGAGCGGATCTATCGGACGCCCGACGTGGTGGGCCAGCGGGCGCGGGTCCTGGACGCATTGGCCCTGCGCCCGGGGGAGCGGGTCCTCGACGTGGGCGTCGGCCCGGGCCTCCTGGCCGAGGACATGGCGCTCACGGTGGGGCAGCACGGTCGCGTGGCCGGCGTCGACCTGAGCGAACCCATGCTGGCCCTGGCGCGCCATCGCTGCAGGGAGCTTCCGTGGGTGGAGCTGCGAACGGCCGACGCCACCGAGCTTTCCTTCGAGGACGGCAGCTTCGACGCCGTGGTCTCCACCCAGGTCTACGAGTACGTCGCCGACCTGGAGCGCGCGCTCGCCGAGGCGTTCCGGGTGCTGCGGCCCGGCGGCCGCATCCTGATCCTCGACACGGATTGGGACAGCGTCGTCTGGAGCACCCGGGATCGTCCGCGCCTGCGCCGCATCCTCGACGCCTGGGACGCCCATCTCCATGACCCACACCTGCCCACCACGCTGGGCCCTCGCCTCGAGGGTGCGGGCTTCCGGCCTGTCCGGCAGGAGGTGGTCCCGCTGCTCAACACGAGCTTCCACCCCCACACCTACAGCTTCGGGATCCACCTGGCGATCCGCGGATTCGTGACCGGACGTGGGACCATCCCCGTGGAGGAGGCCAAGGCCTGGTCCGAGGAGCTGCGCACCCTCAGCGAGGCGGGCGGCTACTTCTTCAGCCTCAACCGATATCTCTTCGGCGGGCTGCGCCCGTAATGGGTTCTCCCACGTTCGTTGACCGGGATCGCCCGGAGCACTACCTCCTCGACATGACGACCCTCGTGGATCACGCACGGCGCGGCCCGCACGCCGTCGGAGTGGTGTCGCTCTCCGTCGGCTCCCCCGGACCAGAGGACCCCGAGCGCGAGCTGGCCACGGAGATCTGGTACCCGGCCGCCGACCCTCACAGCGGCACGCCGGCCGAGCACCCGTTGAAACGACCCCACGCGGCCCGCCAGGGCGCAGCGCCCGCCGAAGGCATCCACCCGCTCGTGATCTTCTCCCACGGCAACTCCGGCCTGCGCCATCAGTCCACCTTCCTCACCACCCATCTGGCCAGCTGGGGGTTCGTGGTGGCGGCTCCCGACCACACGGGCAACACCTTCTTCGAGATGATCCAGATCCGGAGCGAGGCCGAGCGCCAGCGGGTGCACTTCGAGGCTCGTCACAACCGGCCGGCGGATCTCAGCGCCGTGGTCGCACGCGCCGTCTCGGGGGATCCGCGCTGGGCGGCCGTCGACCCCGCCCGGATCGGCGTGGCCGGACACTCCTACGGAGGGTGGACGGCCCTCAAGCTGCCCGGCCGCGACACCCGGGTGCGTGCGGTCTGTGGGCTGGCGCCGGCGTCTGAGCCCTTCGTGGGCCGCAAGGCCTTCGAGCCCGGCGAGCTGCCCTTCGGCGGGGACGTGGCGACCCTCCTCATCGCCGGCGTCGACGACGTCCTCGTGGATCTCGAGACCAGCGTGAGGCCGCTGTTCGGGCGGCTGTCCGCACCGAGGGCGCTGGTGGGAATCGAAAGGGCGGACCACTTCCACTTCTGTGACGGGGTCGAGCTGCTGCACGGCATGCACGTCGCGAACCCGCGTCCGAACCAGCCCCGGCCCACCCGGCCCTACGACCGACAGCTCCCCGAGGAGCGGATGCACCGACTGCTCCAGGCCAGCGTCACCCACTTCTTCTCGAGCATTCTGGGTGAGGCGGGCGAGGCGAGCCTGGATGCCGAAGCGCTCCGGGCGGTCGACCCCGCGCTCCGGCTGCTGGCCGGCGACCTTCGACCCGAGAGCCCCGCCGACAGCGCCGCCTGAGCGGCGCGCTCGCCGCGCGCGCCTTCGACGCTCGCGGTCTCCCAGCGATCCCGGGTCAGCCTACTGCTCGCGGCCCTTCTCCAGCCTGCGAACCCGGCGCGTCAACTCCGTGGTGCGGCGGTGGATGGCCGCGACCCTGCCCCGGGTCGCGATCGGCAGGCGATCGAGCGGACGGAGGAGCCACCGGAGGGACCTCCGCACCGCGCGCTTCCCGCGATCCTCGGCCCGCTTCACGAGCGCCAGCCGGCGCAGCTCGGACCCCAGGCGCTGCGCTTGCTCCGCCGCCCTCCTCATCGCCGTCGGGGCGGGCGGGGTCGATCCCAGGTCGACGGCTCCGGCGATGCTCAGCTCGCCGTCCTCGAGGTAGTCCTTCAACAGCTCGACGGTCTTGGCATCCGCTTCGTGGAAGGCGAGTGCCACCTCCTGGGCGAAGGCATCCAGCGCCGTGACGCGCGCGACCTTGCCCACCAGACTCCCCTGGTGACCTCCGAGGTCGAGCGTCATGCGCACGCCCTCGCCCACTTCGAGCTCGAGACCGACCCACTGGAAGCGGATGCCTCCCTGGGAAAGATCGACAGACCACCCGAGATGATCGCTGGAGTCGACCCGCGCCACCGCCACCAGTGTCTCCGTTCGAACGCGGGGATACCTGCGGCGGTCGTACCTGGGAGCCTTCGCCATCGGAAGCCCTTCTGCGAGGGGAAGCGTCCCCGGGCCAGTGCCCGGTGAGGGATTCATCGGCCCGTTGGGGCCCCGACCTGAGGGACACCGTCCGGGCTCCGGGCCGGACCGCCTTGCTGAACGACGTTCACCGAGCGCTCCCGACTCGGCAGCACGCTGGTTCTAGAGCAGCCCGCCCTTCGGCGCCGGCCGGGCGCGCTGGTTGTAGAGAAGCTTGCGGACCCGCGCGATCTCCTTCTCCGTGAGCTTCCCGTAGTCGACCGAGAGCTCCGAGCCGGCCTCCATGCCCCGCTTCACCCCCGGTCGCTCGGCGAGCTCCTCGAACCAGCGCTTGAAGTACGGGAACTCCTCGAGGTCCTGCCCCTGGCTCTCCCAGCCGACGGTCCACGGGTAGGAGATCATGTCGGCGATGGTGTACTCGTCTCCAGCGAGGTAGCGACGGTCGTAGAGCCGGTTGTTCATCACTCCGTAGAGGCGGTTGACCTCATCGGTGAAGCGTTGGACGGCGTAGGACTGGTCGCCCTGGGAATCCTTCAGGCGCCGGAAGTGCCCGGACTCACCGGTCTTGGGTCCCTGGTTGGCCATCTGCCACATCACCCACTGGTTGACCTCCCAGCGCTGTCGCAGCCCCTCGGGATAGAACTTCCCCGCCTTCTCGGCGAGATACATCATGATCGTGCCGGACTCGAA
Organism: Myxococcota bacterium; assembly: GCA_039714895.1. GTDB lineage: Bacteria > Myxococcota_A > UBA9160 > UBA9160 > DASRUS01 > JBDLIK01. The sequence goes on from JBDLIK010000152.1 coordinate 6,939, forward strand.
CAGGGCCAGCGGCGCTCCACCGTCGGCCGGCTCGTGGTCCACCAGGGCCGGCATGCGGTTGTTGGGGCTGATGGCGAGAAAGCCGTCCTTGAACTGGTCGCCGTGCCCGATGCGGCAGGGCACGATGCGGTAGGGCATCCCGCACTCCTCGAGCAGGATGGTCACCTTCTTGCCGTTGGGCGTGGGCCAGTAGTGCAGGTCGATCATGGGGACCTCTCGATGGCTGTGAGATGGGAAAGCATACCAGCCGGCGGCGTGCTCGGGGTCCGGCGGGCCCGTCCCGCCCGACGGAGCGGATGCGCGCTCGGACTGCGACGGTGTATGCTGGGGGCATGCGCTCCCTCGATCGACGCACGTTCTTCCAGCTGGGTGCAGCGCTCGCGGGCACGGCCCTGGTGGTCAGCCCCTGGCGTTCCGCTCTGGCGGCCGTCTTCGATGGCCCCGGGCCTTTCGGTCCCTTGCTGTCACCGGACGAGAACGGAATCCAGCTGCCGGAGGGCTTTCGCTCCCGAGTGATTGCGAAGGCCTTCGAGCCGGTACCGGGCACCGGCCACGAGTGGCACATCTTCCCCGACGGCGGGG
>JBDLIK010000153.1:0-7506 GCA_039714895.1 Myxococcota bacterium
GACTAGGAGGCTGTCCCGAGATTCGGGTCGGCCGACGACGCGGAAGGTCCCGCGAAGCGGGACCGCAGCGAGCCAGGCGGTCCGGGGAAGGGCCGCGGCGCGGTCGCTCTCCTGGCGTTGGGAGACTAGGATCGGCTCCGTGACGGAGTGGATGCCGGTCGGGAAGCTCGATCCGCGACTCCTCGCCGAGCTGCTGCACACCGCGCCGCTCGACGCCTCGGTGGTGGTCGGCCCCGGGCCCGGGCGGGATGTGGCGGTGGTGGACGCCGGGGGCGAGGGGTATCTGCTCCTCACCGCGGATCCCATCACCTTTGCGACCGAAGAGATCGGGCTCTACGCGGTGACCGTCAACGTCAACGACATCGCCACCGCCGGAGGCGTGCCGCGCTGGCTGCTGGCCACCGTGCTCCTGCCGGAGCACGGCACGGGGGAGGATTTCGCCCGGGATGTGCAGCAGCAGCTGGAGACGGCGTGTCGGGAGCACTCCATCGCGCTGGTGGGGGGACACACCGAGGTCACCCGGGGCCTGAATCGACCGCTGGTGCTGGGAGCCCTGGTGGGCGAGGTTCCCCGGGACGCCCTGGTCCGCAGCGATGGCGGTCGGCCGGAGGACGCCGTGCTGCTGACCCGCGGCGCGGCGCTGGAAGGAAGCTGCATCCTCGCCCGCGAGCATCGTGATGCGCTTCGGCAAGCGGACTTTGCCGCGGAGTTCCTCGAGCGCTGCGCCGGCTTCATGCGCAGCCCCGGCCTCTGCGTGCTCCCGGCCGCGCGCGCCTTTGCCCGGGCCACCCGGGTGCACACCATGCACGACCCCACCGAGGGTGGCATCGCCACGGCGCTCTGGGAGCTCGCCGAGTCGAGCAGCCTGGCGCTCCGGGTGGATGCAGCTGCCATTCCGGTGCTGGCCGAGACGAGACGCCTCTGCTCCCACTTCGGCCTCGATCCCCTCGGCCTCATCGCCTCCGGAGCGCTCCTCGCCCTGGTGGAGGCAGCGGATGCACAGGCGGCGATCGCATCGTGCGAGGACGCCGGCATCCCGTGCGCCCGGATCGGTCGGGCCGAAGCGGCTGACCTCTCCGGACCCCGGGTGTTGGACAGCGGGACCGGCCGGCCGCTCCCCCGCTTCACGCAGGATGAGATCGCGCGGGTGCCGGAGTCAGGAGACCGCCACCTGGGCCGGGGCCGGTAGCTCGCGGGAGTGCACGCTGCGCTTGATCTCCTCGAGCTCCCGCCGAGCCGCCTCCTGGCGCGCCTCCTCGCGGATCTCGCGGAGTCGTGTGGGCATCTCGCCGGCCTGGGCGAGCTCCCGGTCGAGATGGGCCTCGCTGGCCAGGCGCGAGATGTGCTCGCGGACGCCCTCCAGGGCCCGCACGTCGGCATCCACCGAGAGTCCCTCGAGGGCTGTACGCACCCGGCGGCGCGCCTGAGCGCCGGCCACCAGTGCCAGGGCGCGTCCCTTCTCGCGTTCCAGGTGCCGGATCTCCTCGCGGAAGCGAAGCAGGTTCTCCTTGGCGCCCTCCGCCTCGGTGCGCAGGGTGCGGAGCTCGCCCTCGGCGCGCTCCACGTCCTCCACCAGTCGCTGCTTGTGGGCCACCAGGGTGAGCGACAGCTCGTCGTCCTCCCTGCGCACGGCGCGTTTCAGGTCGTCGTGGAGCCGGGCAAGCTCCGCGCGGCGGTCGCCGATCTCGCCCTCGAGCTTGGTACGCAGGTAGAGGATGCCCGCCACGGCCTCCTTGAGACCCTGGTACTGCTCGATGCGCTGGGCGATCGCCTGCTCGTATACCGCGCGAGGGCTCTCGTTCTCCCGGTCGCGGACCCAGGCGGAGAACAGCGCCGAGATCAGGTTGTGCAGACGGGCCAGGGGCCCTCGTCGAGGTTGGCGGGTCATGGTCGTCCTCCCACGGCTCAGCCTCTGGGGCCGCCGTTGTCGTTGCCGGGGCCTCCGCTCCCCCCGTTGCCCCACTCCTCGGAGCGCAGCTCGAGCTCGCGGATCTTCTGCTGCAGGCTCTGGCGCACCATGCCAATGGCCGCCGCGGTGCGGGAGACGTTGCCCCCGTTGCGCCGGAGCGCTGCGAGCAGGTAGCTGCGCTCGAAGTCGCCGACGGTGCGGCGCTTGGCCTCCGCAAAGGGGAGGTCGGAGTCCGGCCCCGGGGCCGGTGGGCCCTCCCTGCTCTTGAGCCGCAGGTCTACTTCCTCGATGGCTTCCCCCGAGGCGAGCACCGCCGCCTGCTCCACGACGTTGCGCAGCTCCCGCACGTTCCCCGGCCAGCCATGCTCCGAGAGGCGCCGCAGGGCCTCGGCTTGGATCGGCTTCACCTCGCGACCCAGCCGCTCGGCGAGCTGCTCGAGCAGACGGCACACCAGGGCCGGGAGATCTTCCAGGCGCTCACGCAGCGGGGGAATCTCGAGCTCTACGACCTTCAAGCGATAGTAGAGGTCTTCACGGAAGCGCTTCTTGCGGACCTCCTCTTCCAGGTCCCGGTGGGTGGCCGCGATCACGCGCACGTCGACCTCCACCGCCGTGGTTCCGCCCACCCGCTCGAAGCAGCGCTCCTGGAGCACACGCAGCACCTTGGCCTGGGTCTGCGGGGCCATGTCGCCGATCTCGTCGAGGAAGATGCTGCCGCCATCCGCCGCCTCGAAGCGGCCCTTGCGCCGCGCATCGGCCCCGGTGAAGGCGCCCTTCTCGTGGCCGAAGAGCTCGCTCTCCACCAGCTCCGGGCTGATCGCTGCACAGTTCACGGCCACGAAGGGCCGGCCGGCTCGGGCACTCCGGTGGTGGAGCGCCTGGGCGACGAGCTCCTTGCCGGTTCCGCTCTCCCCGCGCACGAGCACGGTGAGATCGGTCTCGGCCACCTTCCGGATCGTGTCGAAGACCCGCTGCATCCCCGGACCGGAGCCGATCAGGTTGTCGAAGCGAAAGTCACGCTCGATGCGCTCCCGGAGCCAGTGGTTCTCCCGCTGCAGCCGCGTGCGCTCGAGGGCGCGGCTCACCACCATCCGGATCTCATCGTTGTCGAAGGGTTTGGGGACGTAGTCCTCGGCGCCGAGCTTCATGGCCTCGACGGCGACCTTCTCCGACCCGTGCGCGGTGATCATCACCACGGCGAGACCGGGCTGGTGGGCGCGGGCCTCGCGCAGCACCTCCATCCCGCTGGGCCCCGGGCCGAGCGCGAGGTCGGTGATGACCAGGTCGAAGGGCTCGGCGGCGATGGCGGCGATCGCCTTCTCCCCCGACTCGGCCAGAGCCACCTCGTAGCCCTGGCGCCGGAGCAGTCCGGAGAGCGCCAGGCGGATGGCGGCCTCGTCCTCGACGACGAGCACCCGATCGCTCATGCCGGCTCTCCTTCGTCGGCACTGCGCCCGGGGAAGGTCACCACGAACTCGGTTCCCAGCCCGGGGTCCGACTGCACCTCGATGGTGCCATCGTGGGCCTCCACGAGCTTCCGGGTGATGGCGAGCCCGAGACCCGTCCCATCGCTCTTGGAGGTATGGAAGGGGCTGAAGATCCGTTCCAGTCGCTCCGCCTCGATGCCCGGTCCGTTGTCCCGCACCCGCACCCACACCTCGGTTCCCGCCAGGTTCCCGCCGGACTGGATCTCCAGGCTGGGGGAAGGGCGCGACTGCAGGGCGTCGAGGGCATTGCCAACGAGGTTGATGACGATGCGGCGCAGCTTCTCGGGGTCCCCGCGTACCGAGCCCGCCTCCACGACGTCCAGGCGGAGGTCGACCTGCTGTCGCTCCAGACGGTCACGGAACGACTCGAGTGCGGAGTCGATCACCTCGGCCATGCGGGTCTCCCGGGGACGGAGCTCCTCCTCGCGCGCGAAGCGCAGCAGGTGCGAGATCGAACGCTCCACCCGCTCCAGCTCCCCCAGCGCCACCTTGGCGTACTCCACGTTCTCCCCGGACCGGGGATCCTCTCCCAGCTGCTGGACCAGGCTCTTCGCCGCCGTGATGGGGTTGCGGATCTCGTGAGCGATGGAGGCGGAGAGCTGCTCCAGCGAGCGGGCGTGACGTCCTTCCAGCTCCCGTCGGCTGCGCGAGACGTCCTCCGCCACGCGCCGGCTCACCTCGCGGCGGATCCAGCGGCGCTGGAGGTTCGGGGCCACCACCGACACGAAGCCGTGGCAGGCCACACCGATCCCCCAGGCCAAGGCCACGATCATGGCCGGGCGGAAGCCGGCCACGAAGAGCAGGAAGAAACAGGTGGCCAGATAGGGGACCAGGTGCATCACGAAGGAGAGCTTGAGCCTGGCGGCCCGGCGCGCCTCGCGGTACGCCCGCTCCTCGGGGCTCGGGCGCCGCCGGGTCCGGGGGCGCTCGGCCCGCAGGGGCTCGGGGGGCTCGGGGTCCGGCGTCAGGTCCACGGGCCGGGCCCGTCTCCGATTGCGATGCCCGCGGCGGTGCTCGCCCATCTCCGCTCCTCTCGAGCCGGTGCGGAGGTCATTATGGGTGCTCGTGCAGCGGATTCCCAAACCGGCCATGCCCCCCACTGGAGCAAGGGCCGTGCCAGGCCCCCTGGAGCCCCTCGGCGTCCTGCTGGCGGCGTGAGACGCCCCAGCTGCAGGTGGATCCCTTCACCTGCAGCTCGCGGCCTGCAGGGGCTGTGGGCCTCGCCCACAGCCCGCTAGCTTGAAGCTTTGCGGGCCGTCAGGGGGAGGGTGGCCGGGGGCTGCGTGGCCGCGCCCCGCTCGCCGGGGGCCACGAGGCCGGCCGACATCACCAGCTTGAAGGCCTCCTCGACGGAGAGATCTACCTCGACGACGTCACTCACCGGTACCAGCAGGTAGAAGCCGGAGGTCGGGTTTGGCGTCGTGGGGACGAAGCAGTTGAGCATTGGCTCGGGGCTCGCATCCTGTACGGCGCCCCGGGAGGGCCCGGTGGTGAAGGCGATCGCGTACATCCCCCGGCGCGGATACTCCAGGAGCACCACCCGCCGGAAGCTCTCCCTTGTGTCGGCGAACAGGATCGCCTCGATCAGCTGCTTGACGCCGCCGTAGATGCTGCGGGCCACCGGCACCCGGGCCAGCGCCCGTTCCGAGATCCGCACGACCTCGTTGCCGAACAGATGGCGCGCCACCACCCCGAACAGCAGGATCACGAGCAGCGTGAAGAGGGCCCCGACGAAGGGAAGCTGCGGAGCGTCGACACCGGGGCGCAGCAGGCGCAGCAGGTGGGGGAGGATCAGGTTGTCGAGGCGCTGGATGATCCAGGCCATCGCCCAGAGCGTGATCCCCAGCGGGGCGAAGAGCAGGACCCCCGCTACGAAGTAGCGGCGCAGCACTTCGCGGACGGTCCTCATCCAGCGCTTCATGCGGGGCCCCGACGGCGGTTTCGATCCGAGTCTATCGACGCCACGGCGGGCGTGCGTGAGTCCGTTCCGGCGTCCGCGAGCGGGCCCCGGGGGGCGCTAGAAGAGGGGCTCGTCGTCGGGCGCGTAGGCGCTCACCTCGCACCCCAGAGAGAGCACCTCGAAGCAGGGCGCCTCGTAGCGCGGGATCTCTTCGGGGGCTGTGTCACGCGGGTCGTCGTGGGCCATGGAGTTCCTATAGCGAAGCGCAGGCCTCAGCGCAGGAGGACGTCGCAGAGGTCGCGGGCCCGCCGGACCAGGCGCCCCAGGGCGTTCGTGTGGATGTTGCGGCGCAACGCCACCACCAGCTTGCGCTCAAGCCGGTAGCGCGAGAGGCGCCGGCGGGGCGCGGCGTCCGTCGAGCGCACGGCCTCGAGCTCCGCCTCGATCTCGCCGCGCGGATGTCCCCAGGTCTCGAGGTCCGGGTCGAGCAGCCGCCCGAGGATCTCGCGGGCCTGGGCGAGCTTTCCCGGATCCGATCCGAGCTGCTGCGCCCACTTCCCGATGGAGCGCGTGGTGGGGCGCGATTCCCGCCCGACGGTCATGGGATCGCCGAGACCCCGCGGCGCAGTCTTCGTGCCTTCCTCGCCGCTGCCGTAGTCGATCATGCCCGGCTCGAAGGGAAGACCGAGGAAGTCGCAGATGCCCTGGATTTCCTGCTCGGGCTCCCGCACCAGGTCCTCGTAGCGGACGTGGCGGAGCGGTACGGGCTGCTCCCGAAGGAAGCGCGCAATGGCCGGCACGTAGCGCTCGAGCAGCGGGTTGTGGGCGTGGGCAACCTCGTGGTCTCCGTCGAAGAACGACTCCACGAAGGACGACCAGACGGCCAGGGGGTGCCGAGTGATGACCACGTAACGCGCGCTCGGATACAGGCGGGCCAGGAAGTCCAGGACCAGTGCGTAGGCGGGGGTCTTGTCCAGGAACCAGCGCGCGTCTTCGGCCTCCAGGGCGCGGCGGTAGAGGGTGTCGGTCATCGCCCGCAGGGCATCGAGGTAGTCCTGCTCGCCCCCGGGCAGGGAGCCCACGAACTCGCGCAGTCCCTGGCGCGTGATGTAGGGGTCATAGGGAGCCGTCTGAACGCTCTCGTGGTAGCCGAGGTGTGCCAGCGGCGGCATCAGATGGGGCTCCGGCGGCGCCACGACGCTCGAGTGGGCGCCGATCATCCGCGAGAGCAGGGTGGTCCCCGAACGCGGCGATCCGATCAGGAAGATCAGCCGGTCCTGCATCCCGGGGGTTGGCTGCGAGGCGAAGCGCCTCACGTCTCGAAGCCGTTCTCGGCCGCCACGCGACCGTACCAGCGCCCGGACTCCTTGAGGGTGCGCGCGCAGGTCTCGAAGTCTACGTGGACCAGGCCGAAGCGCTGGGCGTAGCCCTCGCTCCACTCGAAGTTGTCGAGCAGGCTCCAGGCGTGGTAGCCCCGTACGTCCGCTCCCGCGTCGATGGCCCGGGCGACCCCCTCGAGGTAGCCCCGGTAGAACTCCGTGCGTCGGCCGTCGCGGACCACACCGTCGGCATCGGGGCCGTCGGCATAGGAGCAGCCGTTCTCGGTGACCTCGATGACGGGCCGGTCGTAGTCGCGGGTCACGCGCAGGATCATCTGCTCGAGCGCGGCCGGCCAGACCTCCCAGCCGAAGTCCGTGCGCGGCCCCTCGTCTCCGCCCATGCCCCCGACGGGCCTGGCTCCCAGGGGCGTTCCGGGCGCATCGGCCACCACGCTGCGGGTGTAGAGGTTGATGCCGATGAAATCGAGTGGCGCGCGCATCCGCTCCAGATCGCCTTCCCGGATGCCCATGGCTTCGGCCGGCAGCCGTCCGTCGGGGAAGGCCTCCGGGTAGCGACCCCGCAGGGCCGGTCGGAGATACCACTCGTTCACCAGGGCGTGCCAGCGCTCTGCGGCGTCCGCATCGGCTTCGGAGTCTCCGGCCGGCTCGCAGTGGGACATGCTGTAGGCCGTGCCGATGCGGAAGCCGTCGTTCACGGCCTTCATGGCTCGGAAGGCTTCTGCGTGGGCGAGGTTCACGGTATGCGTCGAGCGCAGGAAGGCCTCGTAGTCGCGCCGGCCCGGGGCGTGGATGCCGATCCAGTACCCCAGGGTCGTGAACACCCCCGGCTCGTTCAGGATCATCCACTCGCCGACGCGGTCTCCGAGGGCA
>JBDLIK010000154.1:0-7421 GCA_039714895.1 Myxococcota bacterium
CGCCGCGCTGCTCAAAGACTGGGGCCGCCCCTCCACCTACAAGCGCTACCGCCGCCGCTACAAGCGCTACCGCTCCGACGCCGACGGCGAGGGCCGCTCCTACGCGGGGGACGAGGTCGAGGAGTATCTCTTCTGCGTGGACAGGTAGGGTCGGCACCGACCTCGGCCTCACGGTAGCGCGAACGCCACGAGTTTCGAGTCGGTGTTGCCCTCCCCTGAGGTGGCGACGACCACGTACTGGCGGCCGGCGCGCGTCCGGTAGGTCATCGGGTTCGAGAGTCCGCGCGACCCGCCGAGATCTCCAGCCCAGAGCGTCTCTCCGGTATCGCCGTCGAGGGCGTAAAGCTCAAAGGCCCCGCCGCTGATGAAGACCAGACCGCCGGCCGTAGCGAGCGGTCCGGCGAAGATGCCGTGGGGAGGCCACTTGAAGACCCCGAGCCGTGGCAGATCGATCCCCCGCAGCAGGGGGTGATCGCGGATCTGGGGTGAGTCACCGAGGGGGACCTGCCAGAGGTGCTCTCCCGCGTTGAGGTCGATCGCGGTCACCGTGGCGTACGGCGGCTTGTTGATCGGAACGCCTTCGGCCACCTCAAGCAGCGAAGCGCCCGTGCGCGCGTAGTCGACCTCCGCGTCACCCGGATCCGGCTTGCCGAGCCGCATCAACGTGGGAAGTTCCGTCGACCGCACATAGAGCACTCCTGTGCGCGGATCGAACGCCCCACCACCCCAGTTCGCCCCCCCCGCCTCTCCGGTCACGATCGTGCCCTCCAAGGAAGGCGGCGTGAAAAGAGGGCCCAGGCGATAGCCTTGGACCACCTCCATCGCCTTCGCCCGAAGCTCGGGGGTGAAGTCGATCAGGTCGTCCAGGCCAAACCCCTGCTTCGAGAACGGCTCCGGCTTGGTGGGAAACGGCTGAGTCGCCGAGGCCCTTTCGCCCGGCACATCGCTGGCGGGTACGGGCCGTTCCTTGATGCCCCACACGGGCTCGCCGGTGACGCGGTCGAAGACGTACGCGAACCCTGTCTTTCCGAGGACCACGACGGCATCGATGGTCCGCCCTTCCACGGTGATCGTCACGAGGTTGGGAGGCGCGCTCAGGTCGTAGTCCCAGAGTCCGTGATGCACCGTCTGGAAGTGCCACACCCTCTCGCCCGTTCTCGCATCCAGGCACACGATCGATTCGGCGAAGAGATTGTCTCCCTTGCGATGTCCTCCGTAGAAATCGCTGGCAGGCGTGCTGACCGGCAGGTACACGAGGCCCCGCTCATCGTCCACCGTCATCGGCCCCCAGACGTTGGTTGATCCGGTGTGGGACCACGAGCCGTCCTCCCACGTGTCGTTGCCGAGCTCACCCTCCTGGGGGATCGTGTGGAAGGACCAGACTTGCTCGCCCGTGCGCGCGTCGAACGCCTGGACGTCGCCGGGCGGCTGCCCCCGGTAGTCCATGTAGTCGGGGACGCCGCTGCCCACGATGACGAGGTCCTCGAACACGGCGGGGGGCGACGTCTGAGAGTAGTGCAGGCGCGTCATCACGGGCCAGGCCAGGCCGGCGGTCAGGTCCACCTCGCCGTCGCCCCCGAAGGACCGGATCGGCTCCCCCGTCTTCGCATCCAGGGCGATGAGTCGCCAGCGCGAATTGATGAAGATCCGCCGCTCGCGGCCGTCGCTCCAGGTCGCGACGCCGCGGTGCATGAAATCCGCTGACTGATACACCCGGCCCCATTCCCACGCCCGTGGGTCATAGCTCCACAGATCGGTGCCGGTGTCCGCATCGAGGGCGACGACCCTGTTGTACGGCGTGCTCAGGTACAGCGTGTCCCCGATCATCAACGGCGTCGCCTCGAACGGCCCGGGCCTCACGGCGTCCTGCCCCCTGGCCGGTGTCTTGTACCGAGGGATGGGCTCCTCGCCGGTCTCCCACGTCCACACGAGTTGGAGCCTGTCGACGTTGTCGCGGTTGATCTGCGCCAGTGGCGAGAACTTGGTCCCCTCGGGATCCCCGCCGTACGAGGGCCACTCCTGTGCGCCGAGGTTCGAGAAGGCGATCAGCCAAGTCACCGCCAAGGCTGCGCAGACGGTCCCCGAGCAAGGTGAGTGAGTCGTCATGAACGGCCTCCAGGGTCAAATGTCCATGCGCGACGCCGTCTAAGGATCCGGAATTCTGCTGCCGAACCCGTGCAACCGCCAGCAAACGCAGCGAGGCCGCGCCCAGTCGGCGGACGGGTGCGGCGGACGCCGTCGGCACAGTGGCGCATTAGGCGGCCATCGAAGCTTCGCGACGACGGATTGCGTAGTTGGACCAGCGGATCCTAAGCTAGCCCTCCGAATGTAACGCGTTGAGGGATGAGTCCCTGGCCTGGTCAAGCGTTCTTTGTGCCTCAGGAACCGGAGAATGCAAAATGCGACGTGGCATCCTGCTGCTCACCATGGTGGTCCTCGCGGCTTGCGACAGCGAGCCGGCTCCCTTCGAGCCCGCGGTGGGCGGAGACGTCCGGCCTGACGTGGTCCTTCAGGCCAATCCGAACGTACCCTCGACGAGCATCGCGATCTCGTACAGGTGCGCGGCTGAGTTGGTCGGGCAGGGCGAGGTTGGCAGGATCTTTTACGTGGGCGCCGCGGGGAGCAGCCCGTTCGCGTGCGCAGGGACCCGAAACGGACCCTTCGACCTCAACCTCGGCTCCGTGCCCACGGGGTTCAACGTCGATTTCTCCGTCGGGTCGTGCGGCCAGTCCGCGGACGCCGATATTCCGGGCACCATCAAGTGCACCGTGAACGGAGCCGATGCCAACGGCAGGCCCCTAATCGCAGTAAAGATCGTCTACGACGCGAACTAGCCGACCCCTTGCGCAGGGAGTACTTGCGGCCCGCTCCGGCACCCGCCGGGCGGGCCGCCTCGCGTCTCCCCGTCCGCCTCGCCTGAGTTTAGGGCACGACGACGGTCAGCGAATCAGACCGGTTGTTGGCCTCGTCGCTTTCCTGGACCCGGCAATAGTCGGGCATGAACTCGTCTCCGGAGCAGCTATCCGCGACCGCGTGTAGGCCTAGCGTCTCTCCGTGCACGGAGGGGTGGAACGTCAGTATGCCGGCGAACGACTCCTCGGCACCCGCGGCCAGCGATCCGCTCGTGTGCGGGTACCAGATGTCGGTCTGTCCGGGCACGGTGAAGGCTACGACGAAGGTGCCCTGGCTCCCCGTGTAATCGACCGCGGTCTTGAACACATCCGCGGCGGCCGACCCCTGATTCCGCACTACGACCTGGATCGGCACCTCAGCGCTGTTGTCGGCATTGACGATCGGTGTTCCATCGGATTCGATGGTGGTAACCACCAGATCCGGCTGCCCGCAGGCAAGGAGAAGCAGCGCACTCGCGAACATCGGTGGCCTCGCACGATTGGCTCTCATGTCGACTCTCCTTTCGAGGGAGAAGAGCGGGGTGCGCGCGCCCCCCGGGCGGGGAAGGCGTCGACTTCTCGGGGGCCGCAGCGCCTGCGATCTCACGATCGCGAGGAAGATATCCAGGTCGCAGCGCTAGCAAGCTGCGTTCCCCCCCGATCGGGCCCTGAACGAGCGGTCTAACCGTAGTCGTACACGCCGCTTCTCGGGATTCCGGCGCGCGACCCGGAAGCCGTTCATGGGACATGCGAGTCCCGCCGGGCGGGACAAACGTGTCCCGGAAACCACTAGGCGGAGTTGGGCCCCCTCACGTCGCGATCTGCCCGAGCGTCGTGAGCGTCATATAGCCCATGACCCACAGCAGCCAGAAGACGGCGTAGGCCGCGTGGAAGCGTCGACTGTTGGTCAGCGCGGCGACGACGGCGAGGACGATGATCACGGCGACCCAACCCAGGTAGGCCGGCGGGAGGCTTCGCAGCCCGCCTTCCGCCTTGGAGAGGGTCTCAGGAATGTCGATGCACCAGGCCGCGGTGAGGATGCCGAAGAACCAGCTCCGGTTATGGAAGTAATGTTCTTCGAAGTCGAAATCGGGAGGGATGTCCCACGGATAGAGGACCGAGGCCAGGAGAAACAGCACTACCGAGTACAGAAGGACCATGAGGAATTCGACGAACGTCCAAGTCTCCAGGCCGCTCCACCAGAACATGCCCCACCAAATGCCCACGATGTAGACGCCGATGTTCACGGCCCAGAGTACGTGGACCCAGTAGACCTTCACCGTGCCGCGTTGATGAATCGTCTTGCTGAAGCCGATCAGGATGTGGGTCAATCCCAAACCCATTACGACCGATACGAGGACGCCCAGATACTCGAAGATGGTCATGGGTCGCGATTCTGCCGCCGGAGCAGCCCGTGCGCAAACTCCAAGGCGTTATGCGGAGTCGGCGGCGCGGCCCCTGACCGATCGGCTTCGGCCAGCCTCACATGGCCCCGCCCGGTCCCATCGGCATCCTTGTCGGAGGCTTCGAACGTCGTCATCTTGAACGCACGTAATTACGACGTAATCACGACCGGAAACGAATATGGTCAAGACGAAGATCGTCAGGATCGGCAATTCCCAGGGCGTGCGGATCCCGAAGCCCCTGCTGGAGGAAGCGGGTCTCCAGGGGGAGGTGGTGCTGCGCGTCGTCGAGGGCGCGATCGTCATCGAATCGGAGGCCAGGCCGCGGATCGGCTGGGGCGAAGCCGCGGCCACCGCCCACGAGCGCGGTGACGACGAGTTGCTGGCGCCGACCGCGACGACGGCGTTCGAGGAGAGCGACTGGGAATGGGACTAGCGCCGGCGATTCGCAGGGGCGACGTCTTCCTTGTACAACTCGAGCCGGCGGAGGGCCGCAAGATCCGCAAGGCGCGTCCCTGCCTCGTGATTTCTCCAGACGAACTCAACCAATACCTGCGGACCGTCATCGTCGCGCCGATGACGACGGGCGGTCACGCCTACCCCTTCCGGGTATCTTGCAGATTCCGGAAGCGCGACGGATTCGTGGTGCTGGATCAGATCCGGACGGTGGACTCGCAGAGGCTGGTCAGGAAGCTCGGGCGGGTGAGCCCCACCGCGCTGTCCGCTGCGCTCGGCATTCTGCGGGAGATGTTCGCCGGCTGACGAGGCGGCCCGCGCTCACGCGAGCCGCGGCTCGGGCAGCCGCCCGCCGGCGGCCAGCAGCGAAAGGAAGACCCCCGCGACCGCTGCTTGCGCCACCAGCGGCGACCAGGCCACCCCCAGCCACGCCACGGCCCCGAAGGCTAACACGCTAGCCAGATACAGCCAGGAGACCCGGCGGGTAATCACGCGCGGCGTGCTCACCAGTTGGATGGCATAGAACGACACCACCCACAGCGCCGCGCCCCCGCAGTAGATCCACACGCCGCCCGCCGACACGAGCGGTTCGTTGACTGAGGCGATCAGCTTCTCTATGCCGATGCCCACGCCCGCCACCCCCAGGACGAACGGTATGTGGCTGTACATGTACGGCTGCCCGGACCCGATGCTTATCCCCTGTACCGCCTCCTCCAGGTACGAGAAGTAGGTCCACCAGATGATCACTGCGGTCGCGAATCCCAGCGGCGCGGTCACGAACAGTTGGATGGTCCACTCGACGTCGGAGACCCCGGCCACGAGCCCGGCGACCGCCTCGCCCAGCACGATGATGTTCAGCAGCCCGAAGCGCTCGGGAATGTGGGTCGCGTCGACCGGGATCTCCGCCAGCCACTTGCGCCACCAGCCGAGCCACGGCGTGAGGAAGTCGATGGAGAACCCCGCGACCCACAGCGCGTATCTGTGGGGCACGGGCACGGCCAGGGAGATCACCCACAGTGACGCGCCCAGGCCGAAGCCCGTCAGATACAATCGCGTGGCCCTGCGCACCCCCGGCAGGTGTACGTGCGCCCTCCACAGCAGGAAGAGGAGGATCGCGCGGGCGACCACGTAGGCCGCCCCGTAGTCGAAGCTGTGCTCCGCGCCGAAGTCGTGCAGGCTCACCGCTATCACAACGACCGCGAACATCTGCGTGAAGGTGAGGATGCGATACAGCACGTCGTCCGTATCGAACCGCGTCGCGTAGACCGTGTGCCCCGCCCATATCCACCAGACGGGCAGGAAGAGCGCGATGGCCTTGATGATCTCGGCGCTGGTCAGATGGTCCTTGACGCCGTGGGTCAACTGGACGATGGCCACCACGAACACCAGGTCGAAGAACAGCTCCAGCCATGTGGCGTGGCGATGCGATGCGTGCGCCTTCGCGCGCATGCGCGGCGCTGCGATTCTCATGAGCTATTCCCCATGCAGGTAAGGGCTGACGATCTCGGCCAGCCGCTCGGCCGTGATGCCGTTCTGCTGCTCCAGCGAAAGCGGATGGTCGGAAGCCCGGAGCTCGATCCGGGGTCTGAGACCACCGCCGCGGATGATCGCCCGACCGACGAGATCCTCGACGGGATAGCCGGCGATCACGTTCGATATCCAGCCCGCGGGAGCGAAAATCATCGACCGGTCGGTCGGTGGCCGTCAGCTTCAGAAAGCGATCGAAGTTCGCCCGACTGAGGGACAGCCAGACGCCGTACCCGAAGGCGTCGTCGTGACCCCGGATAGGGATCTCGATGACCCCGCGCACGAAGCGGTGCTCGTCCACCTCGCAGGTGTCTCCACCCAGCCGCGTTCGCGCGTCCCGCTCGGCCTCGGGCACGTCCAGATAGAGATCGGGCACCGGAAAGCCGATATCGAGGATGCCCTCGTGGACCTCGTCGCAACAGGTGCAGCGGAATCACACCGGATCGCGCGTCACCTGTCCGACCACACCGCCAGCTCGTTGCCGCTGGGGTCGGTGAAGTGGAACCGGCGCCCGCCCGGGAACTCGAAGGTCTCGCGCAGGATGTCCCCGCCGTTGTCCCGGACCAGGGCCTCGACCTCGGCCAGGTCGACGGCGTAGAGCACTACGAGCGGTCCGCCCCTCTGGGCTTCCCCGGCGACCGCGAGCAGCGCGACCGTGAGCCTCATGATCACCTCCGTCGGTTGGAAGGTCGGTGGTCCGCCGGGTAGGCGATGGGAACATCGGAGGGTTGCCCCGCCCGGCGCAACGATGGCTGAATCGACGTGGAGCTCGTGCTCGAGGGCTGCCGCGCCCGCACCGCCGTCGGGAGCCCTTGGAGCCCTTACGCGTTTGCGCGCCAGGGTCCCCCCGGGGGATATTGTCGGATCACTCCTACAATCTGGAAGGAGGCGAGCCTCCGCTTCTCGAGTTCCGGGATACTACGACCGTGCCGTGCCGCAACGGCGCTCTTTCCGCGCCCCGCCACGCGGGTTCTTCAGACGGAGGTAGACAGTCATGTCTGACCAGTCCGGCAAGAAGATGAATTACCTGATCGCGGCGGTGCTGGTCGCCGTGTGGGGCATCCTGGGGGTGCTGGATCAGCCCAACGTGCCCTTCAACGGCTACTTCACCGACGGCGACAACACCATCACCCAGGTGTTCGAC
>JBDLIK010000155.1:0-7346 GCA_039714895.1 Myxococcota bacterium
GAGCCGGATCACGTCCTCGGGCCGTGGATCGGAGAGCGAGTCGAGGCCGTAGTACGACAGCACCGCGCGCGCCGCGGCCAAGGGGGCCTTGTGAGGGTCCCGCTCGCCGCCGCCTTCGCGAAGGAGACCCTGGCTGTCGAAGAGCAGCTGGGCCCGCGCGATCACCTCCTCTGGCACCCCTTCCGCCCGCATGGCGGTGCACAAGAGGTCGTGGGTGCCCGAGCAGGCCTCGCCGGCACCCATGTAGACGAACCGCTGCTCTGCGAGCGGTCGCTTCGTGATCCTGAGACCCGAGAGCACACCTGCCACCACGACCGCCGCGGTGCCCTGGATGTCGTCATTGAAGCACGGAAGGCGTCTGCGGTAGCTGGCCAGCAGATCGAAGGCCTGGCGCTTGTGAAAATCTTCCCACTGCAGCAGCGCGTTCGGGAACACCTCCCGGATAGCCTCGACGAAGGCCTCGATGAACTCCTCGTAGGCTGGCCCACGCAGGCGACGCTTCGGGTAGCCGATGTAGAAGGGATCCCCGAGAAGCTCCGCATTGTCGGTTCCGACGTCGAGGCTGATGGGCAGCACCTTCGAAGGGTGGATGCCCGCCCCGGCGACGTAGAGCGCGAGCTTTCCGATCGGAATCCCCATGCCGCCGGCCCCCTGGTCCCCGAGGCCGAGGATGCGCTCGTTGTCGGTCACCACGATCAGCCGGATGTCCTGGAATGGGTACTCCCTCAGGCGCGCTGGAATGACGCCGATGTCCTCGGGCGTGAGCCAGATGCCGCGCACATTTCGGTGGATGTGGCTGTAGCTCTGGCACGCCTTGCCCACGGTCGGCGTATAGACGATGGGCATCAGCTCGGGCAGGTGCTCCACCAGCACGCGGTAGAAGAGGACCTCGTTGCGGTCCTGGAGCGCTGCCAGTCCGATGTATTTCTCGAGAGGGTCGCTCTTGGCGCTGAGGTGCTCCATCTCGAGCTCGACCTGCTCCTCGATGGTGCGGATCTCGGAGGGCAGCAGTGCGTTCAGTCCGAGCCGATCTCGTTCCTGCTGGGTGTAGCCGAGATCCTTGTTGGTCGATGGGTTCTTCATCAGCCAGAAGCCCCGCTTGTTCGTCTCGATGCGATCGGGTCCACGCACGGCCCGAGATCCCTTCACGCCTGCCATCGCTTCACTTCTCCGGATCTGGCGACGCCGGATCGCCCGCCTCGCCTCGGATCGATCGAGGGCCGAGCGATAGGATAGCCGGGCGGCCGCTCACGGCAGGATCTCGACCGGCGTGCCGACCTCGATGCGCTCGGCGAGGAAGTCGATGTCGGCGTCCGCGAGCCCCACACAGCCGTAGGTCCAGTCGAGGTCGACCGAGTCGCCACGCCAGCGCTTCCCCTCGCCGTGGAAGCCGAGGCCACCGCCGAGCGCCGTGTCATCGGGCGGGGGCTCGCTCCGTGCATGTGCGGCGACGATCCGCTGGTAGACCCTCTCGGAGATGCGGCCCTTTTCGAGGGCGGCCTCAGCGTCCTCGGGCGACGGGTAGTCGATGGGAATGAACACGTGGAAGCGGCTCGACCGGGGCGGCTCGCTGATGCGGTAGCTTCCTTCCGGAGTGCGCCAGTCGCCCGCATCACGCTTCGGCCCGAACGGCTCCCGCCCGAGGGCGGCCGTCATCTCGACCACGGCACCGCCCTCACAGCGGGCGCGCAGTCGCCGCTCGCTCTTGCTCACCTCGATCTGGGTGACGCGCAGGCACGGCAGGGCGGGGGCGAGGTCCCCTCTTCGGGGGAGGGGCGTGGCCGGGTCGGGCGGAAGCGGCACGGGTGCCGGCGTCGGTGCGCACGCAAGTGCGACCCACAGCGCAGCCTGGCCGGACCGGGCTCGCCATGATCTGCTACGCCGCATGCTCTCTCCCATTCTGGCACGGCGTGTCCCCGGAGGGTATGGATCGTTCGTGGCCGCCGGCCTGGCGCTGCTGCTCGCGGCAGGGGCGGGAGCCGCCGGCGAGCGCGAGGCTCGCCTGGGTACCGTCCTCGGCCGCGTCGACAATGCGCTCATCGAGGCTGGAGAGACGCTCCTCGACGTCGCCTACCAACGCCGGCTCGGCTACCAGGCGGTGGCACGCCTCAACCCGGGCGTCGATCCCTGGATCCCACAGCCGGGAACGGTCGTCCGCCTGCCCACCCATTTCATCCTTCCGGATGCCGACGCGGAGGGCCTCGTCGTCAACATCCCCGAGATGCGCCTCTTTGACTTCACGGCCGAGGCCGGTCCGGAGGTCTTCGCGGTCGCCATCGGTGACCAGGCCGATCCCTCGATCCTCGGCGAGTTCCGGGTCGGGAGGAAGCGCAAGGATCCCACCTGGCACGTTCCCGAGTCGATTCGCCAGGAGTCCCCCGAGCTCCCGGCACAGGTTCCGCCGGGTGCGGACAACCCGCTCGGCAGCCGCTGGATCACCATCGGCCGTACCTCGTACGGGATCCACGGCACCAACGTGCGCTGGTCGATCGGACGCGAGGCAACCCACGGCTGTCTCCGCCTCTACGAAGACGAGGTACAGCGCCTCTACGACCGGGTATCCGAGGGAACCCGGATCCAGATCGTGTATCAGCCTTTCAAGTGGGGCCAGGATGGAGCACGCATCTACCTCGAGGTGCACCCGGACCTCTATGGGCTGCGGTCCGATCGCCTCACGGCCTTCGAGCTCCCCCGCGCGCTGGGTCTGCTCGACGCCATCGACCTCGAGCTCGCCTGGCGCACGCTGGACGAGGCGCGGGGGGTCCCGGTGGCGGTCGGGACCCTCCCTGCGCCTACTTCGACACCGCCTTCTTGAAAATCGCCTCGGCGCGCCGGGCCGCGTCGTCGGCGCGCTGCGAAGCCGACCGGGCCTCGTCCGCCGCACGCCTCGCCGCTTCCTCGGCTGCCGCGGCCCGCTGCTCGACGGCATCGAAGCGCTGCTCGAGGCCGCTGACACGGCCCTCGAGACCGGCCAGCCGGCCCTCGAGGGAGTCGACATCCCCCCGCGTGGCACACCCCAGCGACAGCAGGATCACGAACACCGCCATGGCCACAGTCCACGTCCCGTGCATTCTTCCACCTCCTGGAGAGGGCTGCGGGGCTGAAGGCCGCGCAGCCGATTCCCCCCGAGGCTACAGGGAGTGCAGGATCCGAGCCCACTCGAGGCCGCGCCTTCGCCAGGCGCGGGTCCCCGCCTGAGGCGTCTCGCCCCGGCAGGGCCGGGGGGTGGGTCGCCGTGGGCCAGGCGCCGATCCCGGGATGCGCCGCGCTACCCGGGGGTCACCGCGGGCTTCGCGCGGGCCGGGTAAGCTAGCCGCCCATGGCGACGGATCTCGACGGGCAGATCGAAGGTCTCGAGTGACGCCCCGGGAGCTTCCCACCGACCTGACGCTCGGGGCGAGCCGCCGCGACGCGCAACGCGGCACTCGACCGGTCCTCGTCGCGGTGGCCGGGCAGGTGGCGAGTGGCAAGAGCACACTGGCGCGAGCGCTCGCCCAGAAACTCGGGGCCACGTGTATCGAGGGCGACCGCGTGCGTGACGACCTGCTCCAGCGCCCCCAGGATCCGATCCACGAGGCCCGCTGGCGGCGCGCCTTCGCGCCCGACTTCGGCGAGCAGGTCTACATCGAGCTGCTGCGCCGAGCAGAGGATGCCCTCGCCTCCGGCTCGGTGGTCCTCGACGCCTGCTTCCCGCGCGCCTCCCAGCGACTGGCCGCGCGCTCGCTCGCGCGTCGCCGGGGAGCGGCGTTCCTTCTCGCCGAGTGCCGGGTGCGAGAGGAGACCGCGCGGGCGCGGCTGGCTGCGCGGGATGCGGAGTCGCGCCACGGTGGCTGGCAGGCGATCCAAGACGATCTCGCCGGGCACTGGGACCCCATTGTCGAGCTGGCACCCGACGAGCACCTCCTGGTAGAGAGCGACGGACCCGTCGCCGTCGTCGCGGCCGCCGTACTCTCGGCGCCATCTCTGGCACGCGTGGGTGCCGACGACGGAGGGTACCCCCCCACCACAGAGCCCCTGGTGCCGCGCCCCGAGGCCGTGACCTTCGATTGCTGGAACACACTCCTCTACGAGGACGACTGGCGGACGGCTCACTCCCTGCGCGTGACAGCTCTCCAGGCCGCCGCCCGGGAGGCCGGCGCCGAGGTCTCGGGCGAGGACGCGCAGCTGGCCTTCGACGCGGCGTGGGAGCGCCATATGCGCATCTGGGGCGAGGGAGAAGCGACCGGCGCGCGCGAGGTGGCGTTGTGGGGCCTCGCGGAGCTCGGCCTTCGCGCGCCCCATCCGGCGCTCGAGCATCTGATCGACCGCTTCGAGCGGGCCTCGCACTCGAGCCGTGTGCTCGCCCTCGGCGGCGCCCGCGCGATGCTTGGTGCCCTCGGGCGCGCACGCATTCCGTGCGCGCTGGTCTGCGACACGGGCCTCACGCCGGGCCACGTGGTGCGCCGTCACCTGGACCACCAGGGTCTTCTGAACGGGCTCGCGGTGCAGGTCTTCTCGGACGAGGTGGGGGTCCCGAAGCCGGATCCGCGCGCCTTCCGCGCTGCGCTCGAGCCGCTGGGCGTCCCCCCCGAGCGTGCGCTGCACGTGGGCGACCTGCGCCGCACGGACGTCGCAGGCGCCCGAGGCCTGGGGATGACCAGCGTCCGCATCCGCGCCCGCCACGACGACACCTCGGAGCTGCCCGAGGCGGACCATGTCGTGGGCTCCTACGGGGAGCTGGGGAATCTGCTGGGAGTCGACGCCGCGGCGGTGACTGAACACTCCACAGTGGTACGCGCCTTGCGCCGCCCGGAGGAAAGGACCTCGTGACCGGGAAACCCTACGCGAACATCGTCGTCGGCACCGACTTCTCGCCCACAGCTTGGGAGGCGCTTCGCAGCGGTCTCGCGCTGGCCCGCTCGCTCGGAAGCACGCTGCACCTGGTGCACGTCGATCCGAAGCTCAAGCCGACCCTGCCCCTCTCGCCCGACAATCGCCGGACCGTCCAGGAGCTCCAGCGGCGCCAGCGCCGGGAGTCGCGCGAGCGGCTCGCGGGCCTCGTCCCGAAGTCGGCAACACCCCCGGTCCGCACCCGACTCCTGGTGGGCAGCGATCCCAGCGCGGCGCTGCTCAAGTACGTCGAGCGGAGCGGCGCCGACCTCCTCGTGCTCGGAAGGCGCGGTCGCTCACCCCTCGGCGAGATGCTGATCGGCTCGACTGCGGACCGCTGCCTGCGACGCGCCCGGATCGCCGTCCTGCTGATTCCAGCGCTCGACAGACGCTAGCCTCAGCCGTGGCCACGGAGCCCGCGACGACACTGTTGACCCTGGGGGCGCTCCTGCTGGCGGGCCTCGCCGCTGATGTGATCGGCCGACGGACGCGGCTTCCGCGGGTGACGCTGCTGCTGCTGCTCGGAGTGGCGGCGGGCCCCGTCGGGCTCGAACTGCTTCCGAAGGACACTTCCCAGTGGTTCCCGCTGATCGCGGATGTCGCACTGGCCATGGTGGCGTTCCTGCTGGGCGGGGAGCTCACCCGGGCGGCGCTCCGGGAGCACGGCCGGGCGGTGCTCACGATCTCGCTCGTGGTGGTGGGGGTCACGGTCGCCGTGGTCGGAGCCGGCCTGCGCGCACTGGGATGGTCCTGGGAGCTGGCGCTGCTGCTGGCTGGAATCGCGACCTCGACTGCCCCGGCCGCCGTCTCGGACGTGATCCGGGAGGTGGGCGCCCGCGGGCCCTTCACGAAGACGCTGCTGGGGATCGTCGCCCTGGACGACGCCTGGGGCCTCGTCACGCTGAGTCTGCTGCTCGCACTGCTGGTCGGGGTTCAGAGCCCGGAAGCCGCGCGCGGCGTCGCGCTGGCAGGGCTCGTGGACGTGGGCGGTGCCGTGCTCGTGGGCTGCGGGATCGGCATCCCGACGGCGCTTCTCACAGGTCGCGTCCGGGAGGGGGAGCCGACCCAGGCAGAGGCGCTGGGCGCGGTGTTTCTGTGTGCGGGAGTCTCGCTGCTGCTGGACGTCTCGTTTCTGCTCGCTGGGATGGTGATGGGCGTGGTCGTCGCCAACCTGGCTCAGCATCACCGCCGGCCCTTCCGCGCCATCGAAGGCATCGAGTGGCCGCTGATGGTGCTGTTCTTCGTGCTATCGGGCGCGTCGCTCCAGCCGGCGGCGCTGGGGGCCGCGGCATGGCTGACGGCCGCCTACGTGGTGCTGCGCGTGGCCGGCCGGGTGCTGGGGGGATTCGTCGGGGCGCGCTGGGTCCGGAGCGCCGATCTGCCGGGCCGTTGGATCGGGCCGGCTCTGCTTCCACAGGCCGGCGTGGCCATCGGCATGGCTCTCGTCGTGGCGGGCCGCCGCCCGGAGGTCGGCGAGGTGCTGCTCACGGCCACCGTGGCCGCCACGGTGGTCTTCGAGATCATCGGGCCGATCCTGACGCGCCTGGCCCTCGTCGCCACCGGCGAGGTCGCGCCCGCCGAGCGTAGCTGAAGGATCGAGCTCCATCCTCTCCCTCAAGTGGCGCTGCGCCGCACGGAGGAACCATGCCGGAACGACTCACCACCGGACAGCCGGGGATCGAAGGAATCGGTGGGCGACCGCGGGCCGAAGACGAGGCTGCGAGGCTCGCGCGAGTCCACGACGAGCTCGAGCACGGCTTCGACGTGCTGCGCGACGTCGAGCCGGCGGTGACCTTCTTTGGATCTGCGCGCTCGACTCCCGATTCTCCCGAGTATCGAGAGGCACGCGAGGTCGCACGGGAGGTCGCCAGGACCGGCTTCAACGTCGTCACAGGTGCAGGGCCTGGCGTGATGGAAGCTGCGAACCGCGGCTGTCGCGAGGGAGGCGGGCTCTCGGTGGGCCTTCACATCGAGCTTCCCTTCGAGCAGCGCGTCAACCCGTTCGTCGATCGCCGCTGCAGCTTTCGCTACTTCTTCTTGCGCAAGCTGATGTTCGTCCGATACTCGTGCGCCTTCCTCATCTTTCCCGGAGGCTTCGGTACGCTCGACGAGGCCTTCGAGGCGCTGACGCTGGTCCAGACGCACAAGATCCCCCACTTCCCGGTCCTCTTCTTCGGAGGCGGTTTCTGGCGAGGCATCACACGACAGCTCGATGCGATGGAGGAGCGGAGCATGATCACTTCTGAGGAGCGCTCTTCCATCCGTCGGGTGGCCTCGACGGACGAGGCGATCGCGATCCTGCGGCACTGCCACGAGGGCCTCTGTGCCGAGCTCAGCAAGCCCCCGCTCCGACCGCGCCCCGGTTGACGCCCTAGCCTGCATTATTCATGAAACCCTCTGCTGCGGACGCAGATCGCACCGGATCTTCGCGACCTCCTCCCTCCGGCCGCCTCGACGTACCTTCAGGTACGTCTTCG
>JBDLIK010000156.1:0-7342 GCA_039714895.1 Myxococcota bacterium
CGTCTCCTCGCGCTCCCCGAGGGCCCCCACCCGGTGCTCGGCATCCCCTTCCACCAGCTTCGCGCGTAGCGGCTCCGCCGCTGGGTATACTGGCTCGCAGGAGGTGGCCATGGGCTCATCCGTACCCGACGCCTGGGTGACGATCCCGACCGAGGAGGAGGTGCGCGGCCTGCGGGGCCACCCCGCTCGCCAGCGGCGATATACTTCCCGTTGTCTCCAGCCGCGAGGAGCCCCCGATGGCCAGCACACCTTTTCACGTCTTCGATCCCCTCTTCTCGGACGAGCAGGCCGAGGCGATGGTGGACCTCTGCCAGTCGTTCGGCGGCTACGGGATGTACAGCGAGGAGGGCACCGCCGACGACTGGGACACCGGCCTCCCCCAGCGCTTCGACGCCGCCTTCAACTTCGTCGCCACCGGCGGCCGCTTCGCACGCGAGGAGCCCGTCCACGTGCTGGCCGCGCGCACGAACTACTTCCGCGAGACCTATGCCTACCGGGACGAGATCCACGCACCCGAGATCGAGCCCTTCCACCACTTCGAGGGCTTCCTCGAGGCGGCCCGCAAGGTTCACGGTGGCTCCATCGTCCAGCCGGCCATCTCCTACGCGAACCTGCTGGTGCCCGGGCAGGAGCTCGCCGTGCACACCGACGTACCGGAGTTTCGCGGCATGAGCCGGATGGATTCGCCCCAGTGGCTGCTGGTGGTGATGCACCACTCGGGGCTCTTCGACCCCTGGCGCATGCGCATCGCCACCGCCATCTCCTACTTCGGCGAGTGCGGCGGTGGCGCTCTGGCCTTCTACCCGGACGGCCGCGAGGCCCCGCCGAAGACCCTGGAGGCCCGTCACAACACGGCGATCCTGCTCGACACCGACACCGTGTTCCACGGCGTGGACCGGGTCTCGGAGGTCCGCGTTCCCATCGCAGAGCTGCGTCCGGGCATGCGCCTCGTCTACGAGAAGGAGGGCAGTTGGCGCGTGGGGCCCCCCGAGAAGCCGATCGCACGCTACCAGGCGGACGACGTGCGCTTCTCGGTCTCCTGGAAGGCCTACTGCTACGCGGACGCCGCCGAGGAGCATACCGTCCTCCAGCACACCGACGATCTCGAGCGCGAGGGGGTGCTGGAACGCCTGTTCTCGGACCTTCGCGCCCGGGGCCGGCTCGGCGACGAGATGCCCGAGCGGCGAGAGCTGGCGCTCATGCTGGTGGACGAGTACGTGAAGTTTCCGCCGGCCGCGCCTGCCGCGGGGGCGTGAGCCCGGTCAGCGAGGGCTCGCCTGACGTTGCGGGGCACAGGCGCTGCGCCCGGCGCCCTTGATCTGCGCCCGGAACCCCCCGAGCGCGATCACGACGAAGGCCTGGGCCCATCGTGACGGCTCTGGTAGGAAGACGTGGTCGAAGAGGACCACGAACTCGCCGCCGTCGTCCCCGCTGTTTGGATTGAAGTTGACCAGGTTGAGACGGACGCCCTGAGCCCCGGGGGAGGCGTCCACGATCCCGTCCGCCAGCATCCAGCTTCCTTGCAACACGCTGTCTACACAGTCCGGGTCCACGGGGATCTCGTCTACGAGGATCGGAGTCGTGCAGTCTTCGTCCTCGAACCACTCCAAGCAGACGAACACTCTGCTCGCGAACAGAACGGGAGGAATCAGGTAGTCCGCTCCAAACGCGAATGTCTCTATCTCCCCGATCGGGACACAGGCCGAGGAGATGTCCCATGAACTGAACACGAGGGGGGGAAGGGTGATGCTGAGCTGTGCCGATCCCGATACGTCGGAGCCCTGTGAGTCGACGGGAGACCGGATCACCGAGACATCGGGCTTCTCGACGACGTTGCTCCAGCCGTCGAGATCCTCGTCGAAGTCCGGATTCACGACCAGGTTCTCGCCCACCTCGGCGTGGGCCAGGGTCGGGAGCGCTGCGGCGAGCAGCAGTCCGAGCAACCCGCGAAACACCGGCGTGGGCATGGCGCTCTCCTCTGGGAGCAGCCCCCCGACCGCCGCAACCATTCTACGCCGAGGTGGGATCCCGAGCCAGCGGAGCCCCCGCGGTTCGCCCCGGCTCCCTCAGCCCGCCACCACCGTCCATCCCTCCCAGAGGACCAGCCGCAGGGCGATCAGCGTGAGCACCGTCCGGTAGGCGACCACGAAGGTGCGCTCGCTCACCCGGTCGAGGATGCGGCTCCCGATCCAGGTGCCCACCACCACCAGCGCACTGAGCAGGGCGAGCAGCAGCAGATACTCCCCGTACGCGAACCCCACGACCCCGAACACCACCAGCTTGGCGACGTGGCCCAGGGACTGGCAGCCGGCCTTGGTCCCCACCAGCGCCTGGCGTGTGAGACCGATGTCGAGGAAGAAGGGCGCGATGAGCGGCCCCGTGGCGCCCACGGTGGTGTTGAGGAAGCCCACGCCGGCGCCCAGCCACACGAAGCGGCGGGTCGGGTGGGTGCGCTCGGGATGGGTGCCGAGCAGCAGCCAGCTGGGCCGCCAGGTGGCCAGCAGCACGAACACGCCGATGCCGGCGCGCACCACCTCGGGCGAGAGCGAGCGCGAGAACGCCAGCCCCGCAAACCCGAGGGGCAGCAGGAAGATCGTGTAGCGCCAGACGATCCCCGGCTGCAGGTGACGCCGCTGGATCCAGGCGCGGGAGGAGTTGGAGACCAGCTGCACCACCCCGTGGAGCGGAATCGCCACCAGGGGCTCGAGGAAGAGCAGCATCACCGAGAGCAGCACGATGCCCCCGGCCATGCCGATGATGGCCGAGAGGATCGACGTGGCGAGGGCCGCCACGCCGAGCAGCGCCAGGGAGAGGGGCTCCAAGGAGGCCAGGGTAGCGATCCCGTCGCGCGGGATAGCGGGTCCCGCCGGCGCGGGTCGTTATCATCCGCCTCCACTCAGGCGGAGGGCGTCGTGGCGGCACGGAAGAAGCAGGCTCGATCGAAGCGGACCCCGAGGCGGCCGAAGGCCCCGGCGCGCCGGGCCGCCCGAGGTCACCGGCTCTCTCCCGACGTGCGCCCTCGCAGCGTGGACCTCGAGCTCGAGGTCGATCCGGAACGCAGCCGGGTCTTCCGCGGGCGGGTGGTGCACGAGCTCGAGCTCGACCGATCCTGCACCACCCTCGAGCTGCACGTCTCGGAGCTGCGCGTCTCGGGCGCCGTGGTGGAGGCGGGGGGCCGGCGGCTGCGGGGAGAGCTGGTGGAGCACCCCGAGCGCGAGACGTTGGAGATCCGGCTTCCGGAGCGTATCGGCGTCGGCAGCGCTCGCCTGTCGCTGCGCTTCTCGGGGCGCCTGCGGGACGACCTGCGCGGCCTCTACTACGCGCGAGGCGCCCGGCATGCCTACGCGTTCACCCAGCTCGAGGCGACCGACGCGCGGCGTTTCTTCCCCTGCTTCGACGAGCCGGTGATGAAGGCTCGCTTCCAGCTCTCGGTCACCACCGCCGCCGCCCACACCGTGCTCTCGAACTCGAAGATCAAGCGTACCGAGCGCCTCTCTGACGGAAGGAAGACCGTCCACTTCGGGCGCACGCCGCCGCTGTCCACCTACCTGCTGGCGCTGGCGGTGGGGGCGCTGGAGGGCTCGCGCACGGTGCGCTGCGGTGAGACGCCCATCCGCGTCTGGCACGTGCCCGGCAAGCGGGCGCTCACGGCCTTCGCGCTCGAGGCTGGGCGAGAGTGCCTGGCACGTCTCGAGCGCTACTTCGGGCTGCCCTATCCCTACGAGAAGCTCGACCTGGTGGCGGTGCCGGACTTCGAGGCCGGAGCCATGGAGAATGCCGGGGCCGTCTTCTTCCGGGAGACGCTGCTGCTCTCGGATCCGCGCACCCTCACCCACCAGGAACGCAAGCGCGTGGCCGAGGTGGTGTGCCACGAGCTCGCTCACATGTGGTACGGCGATCTCGTGACCATGGCCTGGTGGGACGACCTCTGGCTCAACGAGGCCTTTGCGACCTGGATGGCCTTCCAGGTGGTGGACGACTGGAAGCCCGAGTGGCGCATGTGGAACGACTTCCAGCACTACCGCTCGGCCGCGCTCGAGCTCGACGCCCTCGACAACACCCACCCCATCTACGTGGAGGTGGCCAGTCCCGCCGAGGCCACCGAGAACTTCGACCTCATCACCTACGAGAAGGGCGCCTCGGTGGTGCGCATGATCGAGCGCTACCTCGGGCCCCGCGCCTTCCGTGCCGGCGTGCGTCGCTACATCCGACGCCACCGGGAGGGCAACACGGTGGCGGCCGACCTCTGGCAGGCGCTCTCCGAGGCTTCCGGGCAGGACGTGGCTCCGGTGGTCCGCGCCTGGATCGAGCGCGAAGGCTTCCCGGTGCTCTCCACGAAGCGCCAGCAGCGGGGACGACGCACCCGCCTTGCGCTGCGCCAGGAGCGTTTCCACGGCGCGCCGGCACGCACCCGCGCCCGGGCGGAGCGGAGGGAGTGCGAGCGAACGCGCTGGCCCATCCCGGTGGTCGCCCGGGTGGGGACGCCGCAATCCCGACGCACCCGGCTGGTGCGCGGCCTCGTCGAGCGCCAGCGTCAAGCCCTCGACCTCGGCCCCGGCGAGCCCCGCTTCGTGTACGCCAACGCCGACGAGGGCAGCTTCTTCCGTCCGCTCCACGAGGCCGGAGAGCTCCAGCGCCTCGCAGCCCACCTCGGAGAGCTCGAGGCCGTGGAGCGCATGGGGTTGCTCGGTCATCAGTGGGCGCTGGTCCGCGCCGGGCTCGCCGGAATCGACGGCTACCTCTCCCTCGTGGACGCGGCGGGCGACGAGGAGGATCCCGACGTCCTGCTCACCCTGCACGGCCCGCTCGGCTTCCTGGATCACCAGGTGGCCGCCCAGGCAGGCGGCGATGCGCCCCAGCAGCTCCGAGGGCGACTGATCGAGCGCTTCGCTCCGGCCCTCGAATCCCTGGGCCTGCGCGGGCGCCGCAGCGGCGGGCTGGAGGCGCGCCTGCGCCGGGCCGCGCTCTTCGGGATCGTCGGCGGCATCGCCGAGTGGGAGCCCGCCGTCGCCGAGGCCGCGCGCCAGTGCGACGCCTACCTTCTCGATCGACGCGCCGTGGACCCAAACCTGGTTGATCCGGTGGTGCAGCTCGCCGCCCGCCACGGAGACAGCGGGCTCTTCGCGCGCCTGCACCAGAGCGTGGAGGGCGCCGAGACGCCCCAGGATCGGCGTCGGCTGCTGCTGGCCCTCGCGGAGTTCCGCGCGCCGCGGCTGGTGGACCGCGCGCTCGGCCTCACCCTCTCGGGCGAGGTCCCGACCCAGGACGTCGCCATCCTGCTGGCCCGCCTGCTCGCCAACCCGGGCGCCAACCTGCGCGCCTGGCCGTTCCTGAAGCGCAATTGGGAGGCGCTGCACCGCCGCATGCCTCCCATGCTCGTGACCCGCGTCATCGACGCGACCCCGGCCCTGCGCACCCCCGCCCACCGCCGCGAGGTCGCCGCCTTCTTCAAGACCCACCCCGTCCCCACCGGCCAGCGCGCCGTGCGCCAGGCCCTCGAGCGCTTCGACCGCAACCGCGAGCTGCGCCGCCGCGCCGCGCCCGGACTGCGGGCGTGGTTGAGAACCTGACGGACAGGCCGGGATCCAAAGCTCGAAGCGCGCATAGACGAGTGCTTTCCCTTTCGCGTGCTCACCGCGAGAGCCGCCGCGCGCCAGTTCTATCAGTTCTATGCGAGCCGTGGCACAGCGCGTTCCAATCGACCTTTGGTAGAGTCTCGCAATGAACCTGGGTGTCTTGGCAACCGTCGGCGGCCTGTGCCATGCAGCTGAGCGCCCATTTCGTTAGCCGGCGCGACGACGCCTGGAGTCGGACCGATGGATAGCTTCCGCGGAGGCTGCTTCTGCGGGGCCGTGCGGTTCGAAGCGACCGAGATCTTCGACGCCGGATACTGCCACTGCTCGATCTGCAGGCGCTTCGGCGGCTCTCCGCTCGTGATATGGGCGAACACTCCCGGTCATGCTTTCCGAATCACCGTGGGCGAGCCAAGCAGCTTCGCGTCCTCCGCCCACTGGGTGCGCTACTTCTGTTCGACCTGCGGGGCTCCGGTGTTCGGGCGTCATCCGACGCCCCCGGCAGATGGTTCCGATCTCGTCTGCTTCTCCACCGCAAGCCTTGACGATCCCGAGGAAATTCGGCCCACGGCCCACATCTGGTGCGGCTCCGGACTCTCCTTCTACCACACCCAGGACGACCTTCCTCGCTTCACAGACGGCGAGCTCACCCATCCGCGTAAGCGCGGTTCCTGGCGGGCCAGCTAACGAGGTGCTGCAGCTGACCACAGCCTGCTCCAATCGAGTTTGGTAGCTTGTGGCTCAGGGCGTTGGCAGTCATCAGCGGGGCGTTCCCGCACGCCGGCAGCTGTGCGCCCGGTCCGTTGGGCGGCGGGATGCGCAGCGCGGATCGGCGACTTCGTGGGCGGAGTTGGTGTCGTGGTTGCGCTCAGGATACTTCGCATCCAGTCCGCCACAGCAACTGCGAACTTGACGCAAGCGAAAGGTGCTCATGCCCGTTGGCAAGATGCATGCTGACGAGGTCGACACCGACGTACCCCTCGTGCGTCACTTGCTCGCGTCGCAGTTCCCGCAATGGGCCGATCTTCCCATCGTACCTGTCGCGTCTGGGGGAACCGAGAACGCCATCTATCGGCTCGGCGACGACATGGCCCTGCGGCTGCCTCGCCGGCCGGGTGCCACGGACCAGGTGGAGAAGTTGCACCGGTGGCTGCCGAGGCTTGGCCCGCTCCTGCCACTTGCCATCCCGGTGCCGCTCGCGAAGGGGGAACCCACTGAGGACTACCCCGGGCAATGGTCCGTCTATCCGTGGCTCGAGGGCCAAACCGCGACCATCGAGCGCATGGCCGATCCAGGTCAGGCGGCGACCGCGCTGGGACAGTTCGTCGCCGCTCTGCAGCGGATCGATCCCGGCGGAGGGCCACGCCCCGGGTCGCACAACTTCTTCCGCGGTGTGCCGCTGGCGGCCCGAGACTCTCACACCCGCACTGCAATAGAAGCCCTGCACGGCATCATCGACACCAAAGCGGCGAGGGCTGGGTGGGAGGCAGCCCTTCACGCACCGGCATGGCACCGGCCGCCCGTCTGGATCCACGGAGACCTGAAGTCCGACAACTTGCTGGTCGTACTGGGCCAGCTCAGGGCGGTGATTGACTTCGGGGGCTTGGGTGTGGGTGATCCCGCCTGCGACCTGATCATCGCGTGGGATCTCCTCTCAACCGAGAGCCGGAGCATCTTCCGCGCAGCCCTTTCTGTTGATGACGCCACCTGGGCGCGTGGTCGCGGCTGGGCACTGTCCGTCGCGCTCATAGCCCTGCCCTACTACTTGG
>JBDLIK010000157.1:0-7342 GCA_039714895.1 Myxococcota bacterium
TCTCGGCGCCCGGGCGGCAGCGTCGTGCTGGTGGTCGACGTGGTGGTGGTGGTCGTCGTCGGCACCGCCGTGGTGGTCGTCGACGGCACCGCCGTGGTCGTCGTCGTCGTCGGCACCGTCGTGGTGGTCGTCGTCGTCGTCGTGGTGCTGGTGGTCGACGTCGTGGTCGTCGGCACGACACAGTCTGGATCATCGATGTCGTAGAGAAGGTCGCCGTCGTTGTCCAAGCCGAATTCGTCGGCGTTGTAGTCCTCGCCGCCGAATTCAGGGTCGATCTCGCATGGGTCCGTGATGTTCACGTCCACCCTCTCGTAGTAGGGCGGAAGGAAGTCCTCGCCCAGAGGCGGCGGATCCGTCGGGTGACAGTTGACGCAGAAAAGCCCGTCCGCGTCATCCGGCGCACCAGCGTTGGTGTGGTGCAGTCGGAGGCCGGGTCCCACGTGGCAGCCGCTGCAGCCGAGCCCTTCGTCGTCACCGCTGGAATCGGTCTGGGGATCGTCTCCGACGGACGTGTGGCACAGCAGGCACTCGTTCGTCATCTGGTTGTTGCCGACGTGCAGATCGTGAAGCGGGCCCCTCTCGACGAAGCCGGGGTGGCACTGGACGCAGTCGGTGCCGCCGTCGTTGTAGGACGGATATGCGCCTGCGCTCACCGCCCACAGCATGAATACTCCCACGCCCAGGAGGAGACACGGGGAGATCCGAAATTTCCTCAGCGCCACTTGAAACTCCCCTCTCTGGATGCGGAACGACGGGCCAGACGCAGTCGGGGACCTGCCGGAAGCAAATCGTTGGCAAAAACACCCACTTTACCACTCTACCACGGCTCCGGACCCCGCTTCAACACAGGGATGCCTCACGGTCGGCCCCCGAGATCCCGGCTGCCCGCGCGACCAGGGAGGATGGGGGGGCACCGTGAAGATGAGGTGATCTGGGGCAGTCGGCTAGATGGCTTCCGACTGATGGGCCAGACGCTAGCGTGGGATTCTGCAGGATCCGCGCGCTCGGCGCGGCTGCTCAACGAGGAAGACGAGATGTCGTCGCGGATTGCGGGGTTCGGACTCGGCTGCAGACTGCTGGGGGCGCTCCTCGTGCCCGCGGGGGCCGCGAGCGCCGGCGAAGCGAAGGAGCTGTTCGTCGGTGGCAAGTGCATCCGCTGCCACAGCGTCGAGGCGCAGGGCATCGCCGCCAAGCCGCGGGCCGGCGAAGAGGACGAGGTGACGGACCTCTCCAAGGTGGGAGCCGAGCGCACGGTCGAGTGGATCCGGCAGTACCTGCGCAAGGAAGCGGCCATCGAGGGCAAGAAGCACAAGCAGAAGTACCGGGGCAGCGACGGGGACCTGAAGACCCTCGCCACCTGGCTGGCCAGCCTGAAGTAGGATCCGGGTCGGGGCCCGTCTGCAGCGTGTCGTCTCGCGAGGGATCCCACTTCCGCCTCGAGGCCTTCTACAACTGGACGGGCTTGCTGGGCCTCGCCCTGGTCGCGGTGAACCTCGCCGCGTCCTTCGTGGTCCTGGCCGCCGACATCCTCGTCGGCGTCGAGTACGACGCGGTCCTCTACGCCCTCTTTGGCCTGGGTACGCTGCTCGGCGTCGTGATCTTCGGCCTGGGCGGCTGGCTGGGCCGGCGACACCTACGGCTCGGCGGGCACTCGCGTGTCCTCGAGCCCTGGACGCTCGACCTCACGCACGCGCGCGACCGTCGCTTCGCGCTGGTCGGGCTGATGGCCTTCGTTCCCCTCGTCGGGGTGTTCGCCTCCGCGACCGGACAGGGCATCCGCTACATGGAATCGCGCGAGTTCTGCGTGGACGCGTGTCACACGGTGATGGAGCCGGAGGGAACCGCGGCACTCGACTCACCCCACTCCAGACTGGCCTGCGCCGATTGCCACGTCGGCTCGGGCGCCATCCACTTCGCGCAAGCCAAGATCAACGGCATGCGCCAGCTCTGGGGCATCGCCACGAACAGCTACCCACGGCCCATCCCCCTGCCCCTCGTCGAGATGGTCTCGGCGGACCGGATCTGCGAGCGCTGCCACGCGCGCGAACACTGGGTGGGCCACAACGAGAAGCAGTACACGTACTTCGCGGGCGACGAGCAGAACACCGCCCACCCGCTCCGCATGATGATCCCGGTCGGGGGCGTCCGGCCCGACAGCGGTGCCGGCGAGGGCATCCACTACCACATGCTGCTCGATCGAACGGTCGAGTACGTGGCGGCGGATTCCCAGAAGCGGGAGATCCTCTGGGTTCGCGTCACCGATGGCGACGGCGCGGTGCGCATCTACCGGCGCGGCGAGGAAGGCACGGAGCAGGCCATCGCGGGCAAGACGGTGCACCCGATGAGCTGCCTCGACTGCCACAGCCGCCCGGCGCACCGCTTCCGTGCCCCCACCGACCTGATGAACGAGCTGCTGGCGTCCGGCCACGTGGACCCTGCGCTGCCCTCCATCAAGACGGCGGGTGTCGCCCTGCTGGAGCAGGAATATCCCGACCGCCAGGCCGCGCTGACCGCCATCGACCGCGAGATGCGCGGGCGGTACGCGGACGCGAACGTTGGCTCCGCGGCGAGCCTCGCCTCCTCGACCGCCGCGATCCAGGGCGCGTGGCAGCGGAACAGCTTCCCGTCCATGAAGGTGGACTGGCGCACCTATCCGGACCATATCGGTCATCGCGACTCGCCGGGCTGCTTCCGTTGCCACAACGACGAGCTGACCACCGACACGGGGGAGATGATCTTCACGGACTGCAAGGGCTGCCACGTGGTGTTGACGCAGGGCGAGAGCTTCCAGGAGGCGCCGGTGGATTTCGACGAGGGCCTAGCGTTCTTCCACTTCGCGGACGAGTATGCTTTCGAGGAGTACGAGGATTGCGCCTCCTGCCACAACGGGGGCTCCGACATCTACTGAACTGGGAGACGATGCATGCAAACGAGCCTTGTCACGATCCTGTTGGCCCTCGCCGTCTTGACCAGCCTTCCCGCCCGCGCGGACGCGGGGAAGGCGAAGTTCGAGAAGCTGTGCGCCGGCTGTCATGGCGATGAGGGGCACGCCGACACGAAGAAGGGCAAGAAGCTCAAGGCGGCCGACTACCGCGACGTGGCGGAGCTCAAAGCGCCCGACGCGCTCGACTACGTGCAGAAGACCGTCCGCGAGAACAAGAAGCACCGGAAGGTCACCAAGAAGGTGAGCGACGAGGATCTCGCGACGATCGCCCAGTACGTCCAGAAGCTGGCGGCAGCTCCCAAGTAGCGGGCGGGGCCCTCCGGGTCGCTCCCTCAGGCAGGAAAGGCTCTCGATGGCGGAGAAACTCCCGGAACTGCTCACTCGTCGCGGCTTCTTCGGCTTCAGCGTCGGCGCCTGGCTGGTCAGCGTGGCGTATCCGATGCTCCGCTACCTGACGCCCTTGCCCCTCGCGGGGCCGGGCGGGCCCGTGCGTCTCACGCGCGCGGAAACCACCCGGGTGGAGAAGGAGAAGTTCGCGATCGTCCCGGTGGGTCGCAGCCGCGTGCTCGTGTTCGAAGACCCGAGCGGCGAGCTCCGCGCCCTCGACGCCCGCTGCACCCACGAGGGGTGCACGGTGCGCTACCTCGCACGGGACGCCCTGATCTCGTGCGCATGCCACAACGCCCGGTTCGATCTGGATGGCCGCGTCGTCTCCGGCCCGCCGCCCCGCCCGCTGGCTCGGTACACCGCGTTCCGCGACGACGAGGGAAACATCACCGTCTCCGTGGCGACTGCGTGAGCGAACCGCCCGCGACGCGGGGCGGCCTGCTCGCGTGGCTCGATGCGCGGTACGGCATCTCCCCCCTGATCGAGTTCCTGCGCGAGAAGGAAGTCCCCCTCGGCCGGCACTCGATGGTCTGGTACTTCCTGGGCGGCGCGACGCTCTTCTTCCTGACGGTCCAGATCGTCACGGGCGTGCTGCTGCTCATGTACTACCAGCCCGGCGAGAACACCTCGTGGGAGAGCCTCCGTTACATCGTGACGCAGGTGCCCTTCGGGTGGCTGATCCGCTCCGTTCACTGCTGGAGCGCGCACCTGATGATCGTCTCGCTGGTCGTCCACATGTTCAGCACGCTGATGCTCAAGGCCTATCGGCCGCCCCGCGAGCTGACCTGGGTCACGGGCTTCGTGCTCTTCTCCCTCGTGCTGGGCTTCGGCTTCTCGGGCTATCTGCTGCCGTGGAACGAGCTCGCCTTCTTCGCGACCGCGGTGGGCACCGACTCCGTGAAGGCCGTACCGCTGGTCGGCGACTGGCTGGTCCAGGTGATGCGGGGCGGCCCGGACGTCACGATCAACACCCTGTATCGCTTCTTCGCGCTGCACGTGACCGTACTGCCGATCCTGACGATCGGCCTGATCGCCGTGCACCTCCTCTTCATCCAGCGCCAGGGCATGGCGCCCCCGATCGGCGAGACGAAGGCGCCGCGTGGCATGCCGTTCTTCCCGAACTTCCTGCTGCGCGACCTGCTGCTGTGGCTGGTCTGCCTGGCCCTGCTCGTGACGGTGGCCCTGCTCTTCCCCTACGGGCCGGGCATCCCCGGCTTCGAGTGGGAGCTCGGGCAGAAGGCCGACCCACTGGCGCCCGCCTTCCCGGGGATCAAGCCGGAGTGGTACTTCCTCTGGGTCTACCAGCTGCTGATCGAGTTCCCGCCCCACTTGTTCGGGCTCGAGGGGCCGCAGGCGTGCCTCCTCGTCGTGATCGTGCTCATGACGGTCTGGATGCTCATCCCATGGCTCGACCGCGCCGCGCGACGGAACGAGCCCTCGCCCGCCTTCTCGGACTTCGGCGTCGCGGCGATCCTCTTCCTCTCCTTCCTGACCCTCAAGGCCTGGGACATCGGGGGCCATCCAGAAGCGTCGCCCGACGGTTTCCCCGACCCCGCCGCCGTGGCCTGGACCTGCGCGTGGATCCTGGCCGGCCTGTTCGCAGGGATCACGGTACTGCGCACCGTCGTCTTCCAGCACCGCTGGTTCGTCCTGAGCGGCGCCGAGCTGGCGCACGTGATGCTGCATGGACTCGCGGGGCTCTCGTACCTCGCGGCGGGAGCCATCGCGGCGGCCGGGGCCGCGATCGCGATCGCGCTCTGGCTGCGGCAGTCGAAGCGCGTTACCTCACCGCGTCCGGGAGCCGCACCCTGAGGCCCTGCGCTGCCGCCATCCTCGCGACCGCGTGCCTCGCAGTGTGCCCTGCCGAGGCGGCGGCGTTCGCTCCCTCGCCGGAGCTCGACGCGCTGCTGGCAGCGAAAAAGGAAGACGGCTCCGTCTGGATCGGGACCGAAGCGCATGAATACTTCGACGAGCTGCCCGACCGCGCCAAGCGATGGCTCGGCGAGGCGATCGAGAGCGAGCTCGTGAGCGAGCCGTCCCAGCTGAGCGGAATCCTGTCGCTGCGGCTCCAGGTCGGCGAGCTCGAGCTCCTGCTCCAGGACAACTGCGCGCTCTGCCACAGCGACCCGGCGATGCAGGACCCGGAGACGCTCTTCTCCGTCGACCCGGAGGCCGCCGGCTCGCCGGCGCACCTCGACCTTCACGAGTTCGTCTCCGACGTGCACTTCCGGAGTGGCCTCTCCTGCGCGGGCTGTCACGGAGGCGCGCCGACCGACGAGGACATGGCCGACGAGATCTACGATCGCTGGCCTGCGGACCGAGCGGAAGACCGAAGCTGGATCCCGGGCTTCTGCGCGCGCTGCCACGCCGATACCGAGTTCATGCGCGGCTTCGATCCCTCCCTGCCCACGGACCAGTACGCCAAGTACGAGACCAGCCAGCACGGCGTACGGCTCCTGGTGGAGCACGACTCCAAGGCCGCCCAGTGCCTGAGCTGCCACGGCGTCCACGGCATCCGCACTGCGAAGAGCCCGAAATCGAAGGTCCACCCGAGGCGGCTGCCCTACACGTGCGGCGAGTGCCACGCGGATGGCGCATACATGGCGGGCTATCGGACAGCCGCAGGGGAAGCCCTGCCGACCACGCAGCTCACCGACTTCGAGCAAAGCGTCCACGGCCATGCCCTGTTCGAAGAGGGAGACCTGGGATCGCCCGCGTGCAACGACTGCCACGGCAACCACGCTGCGCTCCCGCCCGAGACTGCGAGCATCGCGCAGGTCTGCCGCAACTGTCACAGCAGCCAGGGCGAGTGGTTCGACGGCAGCAAGCACAAGGAGGCCTTCGAACGCGAGGGCTGGCCCGAGTGCACGCAGTGTCACGGCAACCACGCCATCCGCGCGACCAGCGACGCGATGCTCGACGAGGCGTCGAGCCCCCTCTGCTACGAGTGCCACCGCGAGTACGCCGGTGAGGAGCCGGAGTGCACCGAGACCGCCCGCCACTTCCACGCATCGCTCACGAGGCTGGTCGTCGAGGTGCGGACGCTCGAGGCGCGGCTGCCCGATCTCGCGGAACGTGGCCTCGACCCGGACCCGCTCGCCTCGACCGTCGAGAGCCTGCACGACACGCTCCGGGAGGCGCGCTCGCGCATCCACAGCTTCGACCGCGGCGAGTTCGACCGGGTGGTGGAGCGCGGCGAAGAGGCCGCCGTCCAGGGAGCCGCGCTCATCGAGGAGGCCGAGGAGGAGTACCGCTTCCGACTCCGGGGCCTCGGCATAGCGGTCGGCACGATGGGCCTGCTCGGAGTCCTGCTCTCTCTGAAGATCCGCGAAGTCGACCGGCGCGGCCCGTGAGCCCGGCCGGAGCCGGCTAGAAGCGGTAGGTCGCGCTCACCGCGAACAGGTGGGCGTCGTAGTCCCCGAGGCGGTTGCCGAGGAAGACGTCCAGCGAGGGCGAGATCACGCCGCTGCCGTCGACGTCCGAATCAGGCATGTAGGGGTTCAGGCCGTCCAGCCGGTAGTCGCTCAGCGAGAGCTTCTCGAAGGCGTACATCCCCTCGAGGGTGAGATGCTCGGTCCAGTGATAACGCAGGACGGTCGTGAACAGCTGGAGGCGGTCCTCGATGTCCGGGAAGTTGGGAGCGTTCCCGCCGTCTGCCGAGGGAGGGCAGGTCGCGATGGTACCGATGGGGTTCACCCCGACGCAGCCCGCCGCGCTCTTCGAGCGGGTCTCGCCGTTGCCGCGCTCGAAGACGTAGGCGAACTCGAGGTCGAGCTTCTCGGAGACCAGCACCGGATGGGGGCTGTCGCTGCCGCAGCGCTTACGGACCTCCCTGGCCACAAAGGCGCCCGCCGCCAAGGTCACGCTTGGTCCCCCATGGGGCCAAGAATCCCGTCCCTCGTGCGTAAAGCCGAGGCCGCCGCAATAAAACGCCTGCGCCGTATCGAGATCGTCCACCTCGATGGCCAAATAGCCCAAGCCGTTAATGACCGCGTCCGCCATCAACCCCTA
>JBDLIK010000158.1:0-7325 GCA_039714895.1 Myxococcota bacterium
AGACGGCGTCGATCCTCCCGGCGCACGAGGGTCTCAACTCGGTGGCCGCGACCGACCTGAACGGCGACGGCGTTCTGGACCTCGTCACCGCCAACGGCGGAAGCCACGTGGTGAACGTGCTGCTGGGAAGAGGCGATGGCAGCTTCGAACCCCCCTCCTTCTTTGCGGCAGGCCGGTTCCCCCGCTCGGTGACGGTGGCCGACCTCGACGTCAACTGCACCCCCGACGTCGTCGTCATCAGCAACCTTGGGCTGAGCGTGCTTCTCAACCAGCGCGATCCGACCCTCCCCGTCGCGGAGTGCTGCGATGGAATCGACAACGACGGCGACGGTCGGATCGACTTCGACCCGGTGACCCGCGCGAACCCTGGCGGAGTCGGAGTCCTGCCCGCCGGTGTGGGTGACCCAGCGTGCGCGTCACCCGACTGGTTCCGTGGTGAGGACTCGCAGTGCCAGGACGGGGTCAACAACGACTCGAAGCCGGGCATCGACTACGATGGTGGCTTCTTCTTCGGCCTCTCAGGCCCCGCCGACCCCGAGTGCAAGAACCCATGGGATCCCAAAGAACGTAGGCCGGGACAATGCGGCCTCGGGTTCGAGCTAGGATTCCTCGTGCCGCTGCTGTGGGTCTATCGGCGGCGCAGGCGTTCCTAGGACTCCACTCTTGATCTCGACACGCCCCGGCTTCCTTCGGGGCGCTGTCGTTTCTGCTCTGGGAGGGGGGGTCCTCCGCAGAGCCGGGGGGGCGGTGCGAGGTCGCGCAGCGCCGGCTACGGCTAGCGATAGAACCCAAGGGGCGTTTCGTATCGCGAAGCGAGAACTGCCAGGGACCCAGGCCAAACGCGGAGTGCGGTGAGGGAATCGCGAGCCGCACACCCGAGCCCGGTATGGCAGCTGAGCGCGACCCACATCCCGATCGGCAATCTGAGCGCACGGTGCAACGCCGAGCGCTTCCTGAACGAGAAGGACGAGCGCAACGCTCGCATCCAGTTCACCGCCGCCGCCATGCAGGACACCGCTCTGAGCCACAAGCTCCACCACGACTCCTGGACAAGGCCAATCAGGTCTATGCCAGGAGGGTTTACATGTTCGAGGGAAACCTCGCGTCTGTGGAGCGGTCCGATTCTCGGCACTGTCTAAAGAGGCGGTGCGCCGCCGCGGCCGAGGGCCAGGGCGAGCGCGCCGAAGAGGAGGGGGGCGAGCGCGAAGGGCGCCGCGAACAGATGCACATGGATCGCGGCGGCGGCAAGCGTGGCGTAGAGGAAGGCGCTGCGGCGCGTGCGCCGGGTCCACCAGTGCGCGAACGCTGCGGCGGCGAGGGACGCCAGCAGCACCTTGGGCGCGTAGTAACGTACCACCCGGCTGAAGAGGACGAGCGCGGGCGAGAGCGCCAGCCACCAGGCGAAGGCGCGGGCGGCACCGACGCCGATCCACGGCTGCACGGCGCGAGGCAGCAGCACGACTGTCGCTATCCCCGCGGCCAGCACCGGCAGCCGCAGGCGCAGCTCGTCCAGCGCCACGCCGAGGTCGAGCAGCCCTCGGTACAACGCGGCGAGGGGGGATGCAGAAGTTGGCTCCCCGGAAGCTGGGGGTGCGGAGGATCTCCCCGATCGGGAGCTCGAGGGCCACGCGCAAGGGCCACTGCTCATCGCTCACGAGGACCTGGTCGCGCAGCCCGAAGCAGCG
The DNA here is from genome assembly GCA_039714895.1 of Myxococcota bacterium. GTDB lineage: Bacteria > Myxococcota_A > UBA9160 > UBA9160 > DASRUS01 > JBDLIK01. Next base: position 1,686 of record JBDLIK010000158.1, read on the forward strand.
CAGCAGGATTGCCACCACCACGGGTGCCGCGGCCGCCAACACGGCGCGCGCCGCGCCCGCATGCCGTTTCACAACCCGACCACGCCGCCTACCTCTGTGCAAACGGACGCCTGAAAATCTTGGGGAACGAACCAGGCTTCATGACTACTATTCGCTCATGTCCTTCCCATATCGGGTAGTGCGCACCTGACTGGCGGCGAACTGGGGAGACTTCTGCGTAGGGGTTCCCTCCCCTGCGATCTCGGAGGTTCGGGCTGGAGAGCGGGGTTTCGGAGGGAGGAAGAGGAGCGCGACCCTCGTGAGCCGCCCTCACTACGCCGCGAGGGTCAGGTCGAAGACGGTCTTTCCGATGGGTTCGCGTGTCTACGCCTGCCACGCGGCCAGCGGCAGGGTCAGGCCGCCCAAGGGAGGGCAACGGTCAGCCTGAAACAGGGCGAGTCACCGGGGCGGTGCCCACGGTGACTCGCATGTGTGGTAGCGGGGGAGGGATTCGAACCCCCGACCTCCGGGTTATGAGCCCGACGAGCTACCAGACTGCTCTACCCCGCAGCAAAGCCCGGGGAACCTAATCCTCTGGCGGGGCGGCTGTCAACGGTGGCGCCTGCATCGGGGCTGCGGCGGGCTTGCCGGCGCAACCCCCTGCGAACATGACACTTTTGGTCATCCGGGACGCACTCTCCAGGCACCAGAGGAGATGATCCCATGCGGAAGCTGACGTTTTGGCTCGGAGGCGGAGAACTGGTGGCGGCGATGATCCTGGCTCTGGGGGTCGCTCCTGCGTCCGCCGGTCAGCTGTATCGCTGGACGACGAACGATGGCACCGTGGCCTTCAGCGACGATGCGAAGCGTGTGCCCGATGCCTATCGCGCCCGTGCCAAGCGCACCTCGAGCCTCTCGCTCACGGGATACGATCGCCTCACGCCGGCCGACGATGCCGCGCGGGATCTCCATGCTGAGCGGCTCGAGAAGCGGCTCGAGCAGCTGCGCGCTTTCAACGCAACGGGAGGCGCGGCCGTCGAGACGTCGCCCCCCGCCGCCCATCCCGTCAACCGCATGGACCTCCGCTCGGCCCGCAAGGTCACGGAGCGTCGCCTGGCGGGCTTCGATCGCGCGGGCCGCCCCGTCTATCGCACCACCGAGCGCGTCCGCACGCTGGACGAGCCGGTGCCCTCGGTGGCTTTCGCCGTCGACCCCGGCAACCCGGCCCCGGTGGTGATCGAGCGCCGCCGCGTCCTCGACGACGACACAAACGTCACGCGCCACGTCACGGTGGTGGAGCAGGGCGGCCGCGTGCTCGGCCTCATCAAGCCGCGCGTCCACGCCGGACCCGTCTACCGGGAGACCGAAGAGGAGCTCGAGCGCTACTAGCCGGGCTGCGGGCGAAGCCCGCAGCCGACGGCGGTTCGCTCACTCCATCCCCGGCTTCTCGGGCGGCGCTTCGGAGACGAGCCTCGCCCTCGTGTCCCCCCCGCGGTCGCGGTCCTGCGCGTTCTGACGCGACCCGTCCGCGCTTACGAGCTCGCCGCGCCTTCGTCCTGGGGGCGCGGCGGGCGCTTACTCGAACTCGCGCAGCAGGCCCGCGTTGGCGCCACCCTGACGGGCCTGGTCCAGGAGCCCGGCGAAGCGGGCTTCGGCTTCGGCCTCGGCCTTCTCGGCGGCGTCGATCTCGAGGATCAGCTCTTTCTTGCGGGTGCCGCGCGGATACTTGCGCTGCCGCCAGTCCTGGTAGGTGTTGCGGGCGGTCTCGGAGCGGGTGCGGGCCGAGTCCAGCAGCTGCTGGGCGACCGAGAGGCGTTGGCGCCAGGCGCTCTCCACCCCGTCCTCGCCGTGGACGGGCGCACCGAGGCAGAGCCCGAGCAGCACGACCCGAACCCAGCTACCCAGCGCTCTAGAGCGGGTTCGCATAGTGCTCATGGACGAATTGGCTCAGGTCTCGGGCGCTGTCGCCATCCAGGCGCATGAAACGCAGGCCCAGCCCGGTGGGATGGGGCGGCTCGTAGCCGCGTCGCCACACGATGCGTGCGGTGGGGGTCAGCAGCCGCGCCGTCTCGGGAAGCGAGAACTCGAGGCTCACGTCGTCCTTGGACGGGGCGTCGCCGTCGGACTCGACGAACATCCCGCCCCGGGAGAGGTTGAGGGCAACTCCCTCGCACTCGCCATCCGGGTGGGAGATGCGCACCGGCGTCTCGACGGAGACCCGGGGCATGCCCCGGGAGATGGGGGAGTGGAGGTAGCGGTTCACGGCGTCGATGAGCGCCACCCGGCTGATGGGCTTCGAGATCACCTGATCCGCACCGGCCATGATGGCACGCTCGTGGTCCTCGCCGAGCGGGCTCGCGGTGAGGATCACGATGGGTGTGCCCCCCAGCTCGGGGTCCTCGCGCAGACGGCGGCACACCTCGGTGCCGTCCATTCCGGGCATCACCAGATCGAGCAGGATCACGTCCGGTCGGTGGCGCCGGGCCAGGAAGAGCCCCTCCTCGCCGTCGGCGGCGGGGATCACCCGCCCGATCCGCGAGAGGAAGAGCGAGCCGAGCTCGCGAAACATCGCGGCGTCGTCGACCACCAGGATGGTGCGGGTACGGCTGGCTTCCACGGTCGCTCCGGATCCGCGCTCAGGGACCCAGCAGGCTCTGGGAGAGCGCCGCGAGCGTCGGGCGCACCCGCCACTTGCCGCCCTCGAAGTACCAGTCCTGGGTCTCCCGAAGAGTGCCCTCGAGGAGCGTTGCCGTGTGGTACGCCTGGTACTCGACCCGAACGGTGGCGCTCGCCTTGTCGTCCTTCATGTCGAGGGCCCCGATCTCGTAGTCGGTGAAGCGCACCGTCGACAGGCTCTCGGCGTCGTCCAGGAAGCCGTCCGCGAGTTCCGGGTCCACGAAGGCGCTGGCCTTGAGGAAGTCCCCCCAGCGGACCATCTGCGTGTAGCTGCGCTGGGCATCCTCGAGACTGCGCTGGTGGCCCCACGGATCGATCGTGGCACAGCCGAGCAGCAGGGAGAGAGCACCCAGCAGAGCAAGACTCCGACGCATCGCACCTCCCATCGAATGTCCCAGGGCCGGCCATGGGGACGAGACGAACCTGCTTATCGGTCGCGCGCGCCGGGGGGCTTTAGCGGCTGGCACGTGTGATACATTCCGCGACCCCCACCGTCCGCCGGAGGCCCGATGTCGCACTTCCTGGGCATCGACGTGGGCGGCACCAAGGTGGCGCTGGCGCTCGGTGACGAGCAGGGTCGGGTGCTCGCCCGGGTGCGGCGCCCTACGGAGCCCAGCGGGAATCCCCAGGCCGACCTGGAGCGCCTGGTGGCCGACGGCCGGGCCCTGCTGGCCCAGGCCGGGCTCGGGGCGGGCAGCCTCGCCGCGGCGGGGGTCTCGCTGCCGGGACCGCTGGACCCCGAAAGCGGAGTCCTGCACAGCCCGCCGAACCTCCCGGGCTGGGCCGAGGTGCAGGTGCGCGCTCCGCTGGAGGCCGGCCTCGGCTGCCCGGTGCACCTGGACAACGACGCCAACGCCGCAGCCCTGGCCGAGTGGCGCTTCGGCGCCGGCCGCGGCGCCTCCCACCTGGCCTACCTCACCATGTCGACGGGCGTCGGCGGCGGCCTGGTGCTGAACGGGCGGATCTACCGAGGCGTCCACTGCGGTGCGGGGGAGATCGGGCACGTGCCCGTGGAGTGGGACGGCGAGCTCTGCTCCTGCGGGCTGCGCGGTTGTCTCGAGGCGTACGTCGGGGGAGCCGCCTGGACGCGACGCCTGGCCCGGATCACTCCGCCGGAGAGCCGTGCAGCGCAGCTGGCCGGGGCTCCCGAGGCGGTCCGTCCGGAGCACCTGCTGGAGGCCGCGCGTCGGGGCGACGCCTTCGCGCGCGCGGAGCTCACGCGCTGGGTCGACTACCTGGCCCGGGGCCTCGTGGTGGTGGTCTTCAGCCTGGCGCCCGAGGTCGTGGTGCTGGGAACCATCGCCAGTGCAGCTGGCGAGGAGCTCTGCTTCGCACCGCTGCGACGGCAGGTGGCGGAGCGCACCTGGCCCCACGTCTCGAGCGAGCTGCGCATCCTGCCCGCCGCCCTCGGAGACGAGCTGCCCTACCTGGCGGGGCTCTCGGTGGCGCTGGCAGGCTCTTCGTCCTCCTGACGAGAGCGCGGCGGCTCCAGCCGACGCAACACCTCGAGGGCGCCGGGCACCGGCTCGCCCGCCTTGCGGGCCAGATCGAGGATGCGGTCCACGGCCTGGGAGAGGGGCTGGCTGGCGCGGGAGTGGGCCTCGGTGCTGTGCAGGATGGACTCGATCCGTTCGCGCATGGAGTCCACGCTGCCGGCGATGAGCCGGCTCGAGCCGCGCTGCTCCTCGGTGGAATGCTGCACCTGACGGCAGGTCTCAAGGGCCATCTCGGCGCTGCGCAGCAGGGTCTCGCTCGCCGAGGACTGCTCGGTCATGGCCTGGTTGATCTGCTGGATCATCGCGGAGGTCCGCTGGGCGGCTTCGGCGACGTGGCGCGAGTTGCGCGCCTGCTCGCTGGCGGCGCGCGAGATCTCCGAGACCCGCGAGCTGGCCCCCTGGGCAGAGCCCCGGATGCGCTCGAGGGCGTCTCCGGCCCGGCGTGAGCGCTCGACCCCGGTCTCCACCGCACGGATGCCTGCGTCCATGGCCAGCAGGGCGTTCCCCGACTCCTGCTGCACCGAGCCGATCAGGGCCGCGATCTCCTGGGTGCTCGAAGCCGTACGCTGAGCCAGCGTCTTGACGTGCTGGGCCACCACCGCGAAGGCTTTGCCCTGCTCACCCGCCTGGGCGGCGATGATCGCGGCATTCAAGGACAGCAGGTTGGTCTCGTCGTTGATCGAGCTGATCACGTCGACGATCTCGCCGATCTCGCCGATGCGCTCGGCGAGTCGCCCCAGCACCGTCTTGGCATCGCCCGTGAGAGTGCGGATCTCGCGGATGCCGTCGATGGTGGCGGACACCTCGCGCGAGCCCCCCTCGGCCTCCTCGTAGAGCTGCGCGGTCAGATGGGAGGCCTCCTTCACGTGCCCGCCCACCTCCTGGATGGCGCGATCCATCTCCACCATCGACGCCGCGCTCTCCTCGGCCATGCTCTGGACCGAGTCAGCGCTCTCGGCCACCTGGCGGATGCTCGCCGTCATCTGGTGAACCGACGCGGCCGAGGCATCCACGGACTCGTGGAGCGCTCCCACGTTGCGCGCCACCTCGTCGATGGAGCTGCTCATCTCGAGCACCGAGGACGAGACCTCCTCCGCTGCGCCCGAGACTCCCTCCACCTCCTGGTTGATCCGCCCGATGGAGGTGTTGAGGTTCACCAGCAGCGAGGCCGCCTCCTCGACGGCCTCCTCCTGGGCCTCGGCCCCCTCCCGGACCGCCTCGAAGGCGCGGCGCAGGGCCTCGGGAGCGCTCTCGAGCTGCGCCCCGAGCTCGGTCGTGTGGTGCTGGGCGATCTCCAGGGAGCGGCACAGGCGGTTGAAGGCCCAGCCGGCCTCCCCCAGGCGGTTGGCGGCCGCGGAGTCGAGGGGGGTCGGCGTGCCGTCCGCCCGCTCGCGCCGCAGGGCAGCGAGCAGGGTGTCCCGGGGCCCGAGCAGGGCCCGGAGACGGCGGCCCGCCAGCGCCGCCGCCAATCCGCCGCCGGCCAGGCAGA
>JBDLIK010000159.1:0-7307 GCA_039714895.1 Myxococcota bacterium
ACGTTGTAGTCCGGCAGGTGCCCGCCGCCGTGCTCGGGATCGTTGCCGACGAAGACGTCCCCCGGGCCCCAGTCGTCGGCCTGGCGGTGCTCGAGGCCATAGCGCACCGAGAGCGGGGAGATGAAGAGCAGCTGGGGGATGCCCACCGAGATCCCCGCCAGGCGTCCCTGTCCATCCAGGATGCTGGCGTTGCGCTCGTTGGACTGGTTGATGATGGCCGAGGAGGCACAGCGTCCGAGGTGCGTGGCGACCTCATAGCAGGTGGTCTCGAAGGCGCCCCGGACGATGCCGGCGCTCACCGGATCGATGGAGGCCGAGCAGGCCAGCGGAGGCCGGGGAGCGGCAAGTCGGCGGTTTCCCTCGAAGGACACGGGCTTTCTCCCTGGCCGGGGGCGGCGAGGGCCATGGTAGTGGCTGGCGGCGGGGTGCTCTTTCGCCGCCCCCGCAGGCTTCCCCCGGCGCGGCCCCTGGGTTAGAATCTGACACACCGTCAGATTCGCACACGGGGGAGCCATGCGCGAGTACCGCCTCGTCGACGCCGATTGCCATACCGTCGAGCCGCCGCAGCTGTGGGAGACCTGGCTCCCGAAGGAGTTCCAGGATCGTGCACCGCGGCTGGTGCAGGACGAGGAGGGGGGCGACGCCTGGAACTTCGGGGAAGGGAAGCCTCTCATGCACATCGGCCTCGTGGCGACTCCGGGCATGCGCTACGAGGACATCAAGTGGAAGGGCTACACCTACGAGACCATCCGCAAGGGCTGCTTCGATGGCAAGGCCCGCCTCGAGGACATGGACCAGGACGGGGTGGACGCGGAGCTTCTCTACCCCTCCCAGCGCACCATGTACCACTTCATGGGCAATCCAGACCGCGACTTCCACCGCGCCGGCGTTCGGGCCTACAACGACTGGCTCTGTGACGAATTCACGGCCCACGATCCGGAGCGTCTGTTCGGGCTGGCCCAGATGCCGAACCTGGGGGTGGACGAGGGCATCGCCGAGCTGCGCCGCTGCCACGAGAAGGGCATGCGCGGCCTGATCCTCACCGCCTGGCCGAACGGGGGCGACAACCTGGGCACCGAGGACGACCGCTTCTTCGCGGCCGCCGAGGAGCTCTCGATGCCGATCTCGATCCACATTCGGATCGTGCGGCCCGGGCGCAAGAGCACGGGTGCGCTGGAGGGCCCGGGGGCCATCGCCAACATGGCGCTGGCCGGAATGACGCTCTTTCCCGAGGTCATGAGCGAGATCATCGTGAGCGGGGTCCACGATCGTTTCCCGAAGCTCACCTTCCTCGGTGTGGAGACGGACGTAGGCTGGTTGCCGGCGGCGCTCGAGCAGCTGGACAACTTCTACTGGCGCAACCGCGCCCACACCGGGCTCGAGATCCAGCGTCTGCCCAGTGAGTACTTCCACGCCCACTGGATCTGCACCTTCATCCACGACCGGGTTGGCCTGCGCAATCGCTACGACGTGGGGGTGCACAACATGGCCTGGTCCACCGACTACCCCCACCACGGCAACGACTGGCCCTACAGCCGGAAGGTGGTGGGGGAGATGTTCGATGGGATCCCCGCCGGGGAGCGCCATGACATCCTGGCCGGAAACATGGTGCGGGCCTACCGCCTTCCCCAATCCCTGGAGGTGCGGGCGTGAGAGCCGAGGAAGTTCGCGAGCGCTGGCCCGACTTCGATACCCGGGAGGTGGATCGCTGGATCGGGGTGCCCCTCGGCGGCGCGCACATGAAGGACGACGTGCACGTGAACGACATCCGCCGCTGGGTGCAGGGGATGCAGAACCCGAACCCGCTCCACTACGACGACGAGTGGGCGGCGGGCAGCCGCTATGGACGCATTCTGGCGCCCCAGTCCTTCGCGGTCTGCACCGACGACAGCCACGGCGCGGCGCCGGCCATCCAGGGCAACATCCCGGGGACCCACATGATCTTCGGCGGGGACGAATGGTGGTTCTTCGGGCCTCGCGTCGCGCCGGGGGACCGCCTGCGCCAGGATCGCATGCTCTTCGACTACAAGGTCGCCGAGACCAAGTTCGCCGGACCGACCATGTTCTCCCGGGGGGATACGACCTACATCGACCAGCGCGGGCGGGTGATCTGCAAGCAGCGCTCTACCTCCGTGCGCTACCGCGCGGACGACGCCGTGCAGCGGGGGCTGTTCATGAACGACCGCGAGCCGAGCTGGAGCGACGAGCAGCTCGCGGACATCGAGAAGCAGAAGTTCGAGTACTACCAGTCCGTCCACGATCTCGGGCACGACCGGCGGCTGTTCGTCAAGGAGGGCGATCGGCTGAGCCGCCGCCCCATCGGCCCCCACACCCTGATGAGCTTCACCACCGAGTGGCGCTCCTACCTGATGACCGTCTGGGGTGCCTTCCGCCAGACTGGGGGGCCCTCCTCGCTGTGGAACGCCGGCTGGCTGCCCGAGATGGACCGCGACCACGAGGCCGCCCGCATCGATCCCGCCATGGCCGACGGTCTCTACAAGGGGCCCTCGCGCGGGCACGTCCAGGAGCGCTACGCCCAGCTCATCGGCATGCCCCGGGGCTACGGCTACGGCGCCTCCATGGGCGCCTGGATTCTCGACTACCTGGCCAGCTGGGCCGGCGAGTGGGGCGAGATCGTGCACAGCGACATGCAGTACCGCTCGCCGGCGTTCACCGGGGATGTGACCTTCCTCGACGGCGAGGTCGTCGAGCTGCGCCACGACGACCCGAGCGGCCAGCCCCAGGCGCGGGTGCGGGTCACCATGACGAACCAGCGCGAAGAGGTGATGGCCCAGGGTCACGCCGACCTGAGCCTCCCCACGGAGACGCTGCCGGCCCCCGCGGCCGGGTAGACGAGCGTGGGGTCCCTCCAGCTTCGGCTGCAGCCCGACGAGGACCGCCTGACCCTCGGACGCTTCCTGGAGGACGTGGCCGAGCGGCACGGAGACCGGGTGGCGCTGGTGTCGGGAGAACGGGCGATCCGCTACCGCGAGCTCGAGCGCGAGGTTTGCGCCCTGGCGGCGGGCCTGGTAGGTGCCGGCGTGGTGAAGGGGGCGCGGATCGCCCTGTTGCTGGGCAACCGGCCGGAGTGGGTGCAGGCCTTCTTTGCGGCGGGCCGGGTGGGGGCGGTGCTGGTGCCGGTCAACACCTTCGCCTCCCCCGAGGAGTGCGACTACATCCTGCGTCACGGCGACGCCTCCCTGCTCCTGCTGCAGGAGTCCCTCGAGAAGCATCGCTACCGGCGCGAGCTCGAGGCGCGCCACCCGGAGCTCGCGCAGGGCGAGCCGGGTCGACTGCGCTGCCCGGCCTTGCCCCAGCTCCGGCGGGTGGTCTCCCTGGATCAATGGGAGGCGCTGCTCGCCCTGGGCACGGACGTTCCCGAAGGCCTGCTGGACGGCCTCGCGGCGGAGGTGGGCCCGAGCGACGACGCCCTGGTGATCTACACCTCCGGCACCACCGCGCTCCCCAAGGGCGTGCTCCACGCCCAGCGCGCCCCGGTCATCCAGAGCTGGCGGTTCGCCGAGCTCATGGCGCTCGCGCCCGAGGACCGCGTGCTCACCGCCCAGCCCTTCTTCTGGACCGCCGGGATCGCCATGTCGCTGGGGGCGAGTCTCGCGGCGGGGGCCTGCCTGTGGCTGGAGCAGGTCTTCGATCCGGCCCGGGTGCTCGAGACCATCGAGCGGGAGCGGATCACGACCCTCCACGCCTGGCCCCACCAGGAGCAGGCTCTGGCCGAGCACCCGGACGCCGCGCACCGGGATCTCTCGAGCCTGCGCAAGCTGCGCTTCTCCTCGGCGCTGGCGCGCCGGGCCGGAATCGAGAAGGACGAGTGGGGCGCGGACGCCGCCTACGGACTCTCGGAGACCTTCACCCTCGCTTCTTCGCTTCCCGCCACCGCGCCGGCCCACGAGCGCCGGGCCTGTCACGGGAAGGCCCTGCCCGGCATGGCCCTGCGCATCCTCGATCCGCAGAGCGGCGCCGAGCTGGCGCCGGGGAAAGCCGGCGAGATCGCAGTCAAGGGCGTCACGCTGATGCGCGGCTACCACAAGGTCCCCTCCGAGCTCTGCCTCGACGCCGAGGGCTGGTTCCGCACCCAGGACGGCGGCTCGGTCGACGCCGAGGGTGCACTCCACTGGAGCGGGCGCCTGTCCAACCTGGTGAAGACCGGCGGCGCCAATGTCTCGCCGCTGGAGGTCGAGGCGGCGCTCTCCGGGCACCCGGCGCTCCGGGCTGCCCTGGCGGTGGGCGTGCCCCACCCGACCCTCGGGGAGGCACTGGTGCTGTGCGCGGTGGCCGCGGAAGGTGTCGACCCGACAGAGGACGACGTCCGCACCACCCTTCGCGAGCACCTGGCCGCCTACAAGGTTCCCCGGCGCGTGCTCTTCTTCCAACCCGATGAGCTCTCCTTCACCGGCACCCAGAAGATCCAGCTGGGTCCTCTGCGGGAGGCGGCGCTGGCTCGGCTCCGCGCAGAGGGCGCCGAGATTGCGGGACACCGCTACGAAGAGGAGGGCCGGGCATGACCCTTGCGGCTGCGAGCTCCAGTCTTCCCGGCCGGATGCGCGCTGCCGTCTATCAGGGCAAGCGCCAGCTCTCCGTCGAGGAGCGGCCGCTTCCCGAGCTCGGCGCGCACGGCGCGCTCATCGAGGTGAGCCACTGCGGGATCTGCGGGACGGACCTCCACATGGTGCTCGAGGGGATGGGCCGCCCCGGCGCCATCGGGGGCCACGAGTACTCGGGACGCATCGCTGCGCTCGGGAGCGAGGTGCGCGGCTGGAGTGTCGGCGAGGCGGTGGTGGGCGGACCCGAGGCGCGCTGCGGCCGCTGCGTGCACTGCCGTTCGGGTCGTTCCTCTCTGTGCCTGGAACGCGCGGGCGTCGGCGGGCGCGACTTCCAGGGCGCCTTCGCAGAGTACGTGCGCGTCGATGCCTCCCAGTTGCTGCGCATTCCCGAGGGGCTGGCGCTGCGCGCGGCAGCCCTCACCGAGCCCCTGGCGGTGGCCCTCCACGGGATCACGCTCTCGAGGGTGGCGCCGGGCGCGCGCGCTCTCGTCACCGGTGCCGGGCCCCTCGGGCTTCTCACCGTGGCGGCGCTCCGGGCCCAGGGGGTCGAGGACGTGCGGGTGACCGAGCCGGCCCCCGCCCGGCGCGAACGGGCCGCGAAGCTCGGCGCGCGCCGCGTGCTCGAGCCCGAGGCCCTCGAAGTGCCCGTCATGCCCTTCGCCCTCGTCGACGATCCCGTGGACGTCGTGCTCGAGTGCTCGGGCAACCCGGCCGCCATGGAGTCCGGCCTCGCCCAGCTGCGTCGGGCGGGGACCCTCGTGTTCGTGGGCACCGGCATGCGACGGCCCCGCCTCGACCACAACCGCATCCTGCTGAACGAGCTCGTGGTGACCGGGGCCTTCTGCTACGACGACGACGGCTGCGCAGCGGCGTTGGCGCTGCTGGCCAGCGGCCGGCTGGACAGCGAGACCCTCCTGGAGGCTGCGGAGGTTCCCCTCGGTGGGATGCTCGCGGCCCTCGAAGAGCTCGAGGCGGGGCGCCTCGCAGCCAAGGTCATGGTGGTCCCGCGCAAGGAGTCTCCGTGAGCAAGCCGACCCCGCACCCGCGCTTCAACCACGTGGCCATGAGCGTTCCGGCGGATCTGCTGGACGAGACCGGTCGCACCGAGATCCTCGAGTTCTACGGCGAGGTCTTCGGCTGGACCGAGATGCCGACCCTCACCCGGGATCGGGAGCTCCTGGTGCTGCGGGCCTACAGCCACGAGCAGTTCGTCTTCCTCATGGCCGGCGCGGAGCCCATGCGCGCGGGACCCATGGACCACTTCGGGATGTCCGTCCCCACCCTGGATCTGCTGGACGGCATGTACGAGCGGGCGGCCAAGCGCCGCGAGACCGATCCCCGGGTCGAGCTCCTCGAGCGCAAGGTGGAGGACTACAAGGTCCTCAGCCTTCACAGCTTCTACGTCCGCTTCCGGCTGCCCCTCCTGACCGAGGTGCAGTGCTACGAGTGGGCCTCCGGGTTCGACGAGCAATCTGTGGGTCCGGCTGCGGGCTAAGCCCGCAGCCACCACAGCTACGCTCGGCTGCGCCTCGCTGCGCGCGCCTTCGGCGCTTGCAATTTGAGGGTCCGGCTGCGCGGTCCGAAAAAGTCGTTGCCAGAACCCCTCTCACCGTCGGAGAATGGCCCCAACGGGACTCCGGGTGCTTCAGAGCCGTCTCGGGCTCCGAGGGCTCGGCGGCCCTAGCCGGCGAAGGGGAGGGGTATGCGGTTCTTTCAACTGGCACTCGTCGTCCTGTCGACTCTGCTGCTCGGCATCCAATGCAACAACGACAAGCGCAGCGACACCCTGGTGCTGCCGGGGCTGCTCGACAGCGTGCGCGTCGTCGTCGACCGCGATGGCGTTCCCCACCTCTACGCCAGCAACGACCTCGACCTGGGCCGCGCGGCGGGCTACGTCCACGCCCGCGACCGGTTCTTCCAGATGGACCTGACGCGTCGCGAGGTCAGCGGGGACCGCGCCGAGGTGCTGGGGCCGGCGTTCGTTGGAAGTGACATCCAGAACCGCACCATCGGGCTGCGTCGGGCAGCCGAGCGCTCGGAGGCCGCACTCACCGCCCGCGAGCGCGAGGTGCTCCAGGCCTATGCCGAGGGCGTGAACGCCTACATCCTGAACCATCCGCTGCCGCCCGAGTACGCCGCTCTGGAGCTCACTCAGGTGCGCCCCTGGGACGTGGTCGACACGCTGGCCATCGGCAAGGCCATCGCGGCGAGTCTCTCTCTCGACATCGACGTGGGACTCGTCGAGAAGCTCGAGGAGTACGTCGACGCCGGAGCCGGGGGAGGCTACGACGGCGAGGCGCTGCTGTTCCAGGACGTGCTGCGCTCGGCCCCGATGGATCCGGCCTCCACCGTGCCCGACGCCACCGACGACATGCCCTTCGACGTGGTCAAGCGGAAGCCCGTCGACCGGGAGTTCCTGGCCCGCGTCGCGCCGCTCTCGCGCGGCTATGCCAAGCAGATCGCCGACAACCAGCGCCTCGCCATGGCCCTGCCCCTGGCCCGGCGCGAGCAGCAGATCGGCAGCAACGAGTGGGGCGTGGCGGCCTCGAGCAGCGCCAGCGGCAACCCCATCCTCGCCAACGATCCGCACCTCTCGCTGAACATGCCTTCGACCTTCTACGAGTGGCATCTCCACGTGGCAGACGACCCCGAGGCGGGCCCGATGAACGTGAGCGGGGTCGGCTTTCCCGGCGCGCCCGGCGTGATTCTCGGCCAGAACGAACGCATCAGCTGGGGCGCCACCAC
>JBDLIK010000160.1:0-7301 GCA_039714895.1 Myxococcota bacterium
CAGGGCCACCCGGGGAACCCGCGTGCCCGAGAGCGTCTCCGCGAAGTTGTGGGCCCGGACCGGGCGCCCGCGAACCGCGTACTCCTGCTCGTCCGCCCCGTAGCGTTCGCGCAGCGACTCCCAGCCGACGAGCGCCTCGCGCATGGGTGCCGGCAGCGCTCCGAGCGCCTGCTGGTAGCGCTGCCGCAGGGCCTCGGTCCCGGGGGGCGCGCCGCCCGGCGCAGAGCCGAAGGGAACGAGACCCTCGGGCGGCGGGTCCCCGAGAGCTTGCAGGCTGCGGGCGAGCGCCTGCGCGTCCGCCGCGTGCTTCGCGACCCCTTCGAGGCCCTGCCGGTAGGCGCGCGTGCCCTCTGCGATCTCCGCCAGGTAGCGGCTGCGCGAGGGCGGGATGCCCACATCCGCCCAGGGCTCGGAGCGCGGCGCGGAGGAGGCGGCCTCCAGACCCCGGAAGCCTCTCACCGCAAGTCCTGTGCAGAGCGCTTGGTACAGACGCTCGCTGCCGGGATCATTCCAACGCCGGGCCACGGTTGCAAACACCGGCAGCGACTCGTTCGGGCCGGCGGGAGCCGGATGGTTGCGTTGCCACTGCTTGCGCACGTCGCGCAGGGCGTCCTGCCCTCCGTGGCGGTCGAACTTGTTGAGCACCACCAGGTCCGCCAGGTCGAGCATGTCGATCTTCTCGAGCTGGGAGGGCGCACCGAACTCCGGCGTCATCACGTACACCGAGAGGTCGACCTGATCCGTGACCTCCGAATCGCTCTGGCCGATGCCCGCGGTCTCCACCAGGATCAGGTCGTGGTCCGCGGCCTGCAGCACGCGCACGGCGTCGGCGACGGCCCCGGACAGCGCGCGGTGCGCCTGACGCGTGGCCAGCGAGCGCACGAAGATCCCGGGGCCGCTGGCGGCGTTGAGCCGCAGGCGATCGCCCAGCAGCGCTCCGCCCGAGCGGCGTCGGCTGGGGTCGACGAGCACCAGGCCCACGCGCAGGGTCGGTTGATCCAGTCGGAAGCGCCGCACCAGCTCGTCGAGCAGACTCGACTTCCCGGCTCCACCCGTGCCCGTGAAGCCCACCACCGGCGCCAGGGGCCGCCGACGCACGTCGGCCAGTCCCGCCCGCAGCCCGGCCACCTCGGCTCCGACACCCTCCCCTTCCTCCTCGAGGAAGCTGATGCAACGCGCGACCCGACCCGGGTGCTCGGCCGAGAGGTCCCCCGGGTCCGGCACCTCCAGCGGTCGGCGGTGGCCCGCGCAGTCGTCGAGGAGCTCGCGGATCATCCCCTCGAGGCCGAGCCGGCGTCCGTCCTCGGGGCTGAACAGGCGCGCCACGCCGTGGGCATGCAGCAGCTCGATCTCCCCGGGGAGGATGGTGCCCCCACCCCCTCCGTACACCCGCACGTGCCCCGCGCCCTGCTCGCCCAGCCGGTCGACGAGGTAGCGGAAGAACTCGACGTGGCCACCCTGGTAGGAGGAGATCGCCACGGCGTCGGCATCCTCCTGGATCGCGGCGCTGGTGATCTCCTCGACGGAGCGGTCGTGGCCGAGGTGGACCACCTCGGCGCCCGCGCGCTGGAGCAGCCGGCGCATGATGTTGATGGCGGCGTCATGCCCATCGAAGAGCGAGGCAGCCGTCACCACCCGCAGCGGCGACTTGCGCTCGGGCCCCGCGCTCATGCGCTCCTCCACCCGCTGCCCGCCCGCCCCTCCACGTGGGTGCGATAGCTCATGATCTCCTCGCGCAGGGCCCCGAGCTCCCCGATCCGGGTATCGAGGTCCGTCAGCCGCTGGTCGAGGAGCTCGGCGAGACGCTGGAGCATGGCGTCGGTGCCCCCGGCGATGGCATGGACGGCGTTGAGCTCCTTCACCTCCGCCAGCGAGAGCCCAAGGGCCTTGAGGCGCTGGATGAAGCCGAGGCGCTGGAGCTCGTCTGTCCCGTAGACCCGCCGCCCGCCCGCTCGCCGGCGAACCCCGGGCAGCAGGCCGAGCTCTTCGTAGTAGCGGACAGTCCGGGCCGAGAGCCCGGTGGTCGCGCAGACCTCGCCGATCGACAGGTCGTCGTCTGTTTGCCAGTTCACGTCAACTGGCTAGCATCTCTGCGACTGATCGTCAACCATTCGTTTTCTTTGAGAAATGATCCTGCTGGAGCGACGCCCCCGGGACGGGCGTCCGTGACGGGTTCGGGGCGGAGCCGGGCGGATCTACTTCGAGTAGCTGTAGAAGCCCTGCCCCGTCTTGCGGCCGAGCCAGCCAGCCTCCACCCGCTTCTTGATCTCGAGGCAGGGTGCGTAGCGGGGCTCGCCGTACTCCCGGTACAGGCTGTCGAGGATGGCGTAGACGACGTCGAGCCCCACCAGGTCCGCCAGGGCCAGGGGGCCCAGGGGATGGTTGCAGCCGAGCTTCATGCAGTCGTCGATTCCGTCGGGCGACGCGACGCCCTGCTGCAGCGCGTAGGCTGCCTCGTTGATCATCGGGAACAGCACGCGATTCACCACGAAGCCCGGGGAGTCGTTCACCTCGATGGGCACCTTGTCGAGCTTCTCCGCGAGGCTGCGCATGGCGGCCACGGTGGAATCGTTGGTGCGCATGCCGCGCACGACTTCCACCAGCTTCATCGCCGGGACCGGGTTGAAGAAGTGCATCCCGACGAAGTGGCCCGGCCGGCGGAGATAGGACGCCAGCTTGGTCACCGAGAGGCTCGACGTGTTGGTCGCGATGATCGCCTCTTCGCTCACGATCTCGTCGAGCCGCGAGAGGAGGTCGCGCTTCAGCTCCAGGTCTTCCGGTGCGCACTCGACCACGCGCTCGCAGCCTTTGAGTTCCTCGAGGGGTACGACCCCGCGGATGCGCTCGAGGGCCGCGCCGGCATCCTCCTCCGACAGGCGTCCCTTGCTGGCCAGCCGTTCGAGGGAGCCCTGGATGCGTCCGAGGCCCCGGTCCACCGACTCCTGGCGGCGGTTCTGGAAGACCACGTCGTAGCCCGCCTGGGCCGCGATCTGGGCGATGCCACACCCCATGGTGCCCGTGCCGATGATGCCGATCGTATGCTGCGCCATGGTTAGACGAGCTCCACGGCCAGGGCCACGGCCTCGCCGCCGCCGATACAGAGGGTGGCGATGCCGGACTTCTTGCCGCGGTCCCGCAGCGCGTGGATCAGCGTCACCAGCACGCGCGCTCCGGAGCAGCCGATGGGATGCCCGAGGGAGCCCGCCCCGCCGTGGACGTTGACCGCATCGGGATCGAGACCGTGCTCCTTGACCGCGGCCATGGTGACACCGGAGAAGGCCTCGTTGATCTCGTACAGGTCCCAATCGCCGGGCTTCGTCCCCGTCTTCTCGTAGAGCTTCCGCAGGGCCTCGACGGGAGCGATGGTGAACCACTTGGGCTCGACCGCGGCGCTGGAGTCGGCGATGACGCGCGCCAGCACCGGGTAGCCGTGGGTGCTCGCCGCGTCCGCCGAGGCGACGAGCAGAGCTGCGGCGCCGTCGTTGATGGTGGAAGCGTTGGCGGCGGTCACCGTTCCCTGCTTGGAGAAGGCGGGACGCAGCCCCGCCATCCGGTCGAGCTTGACCCGCGAGGGCTCTTCGTCGGCGTCCACCAGGAGCGGCTCGCCGCGTCGTTGGGGCACCTCGACGGGAACGATCTCCTGCTTGAACTTGCCTTCCTTCTGAGCGGCCTGGGCCCGCTGGTAGCTCTTCGTCGCGAAGGCGTCCTGGTCCTCCCGGGAGAAGCCGTACTTCTCGGCCACCAGATCTCCGCAGTTGCCCATGTGCATGTCGTCGTAGGGGTCCCAGAGGCCGTCATGGATCATGGTGTCGACGATCTCGCCGTTGCCCATGCGATAGCCGGCTCGGGCCTTGGGGAGCACGTAGGGCGCGTTGGTCATGGACTCCATGCCCCCCGCCACCAGCACCTCCGCGTCACCGAGCAGGATCTCCCGGCGCGCGAACATCACCGCCTGGAGCCCCGAGCCGCAGACCTTGTTGACGGTGATGGCGCCGGTGGAGACGGGCAGCCCGGACTTGATGACGGCCTGGCGCGCCGGGGCCTGGCCCATGCCGGCCGGCAGCACGTTGCCGAGGATCACCCGCTCGATCTGCTCCGGCTGGGCCTTCCCGCGCCGCACGGCCTCCTTCACCACAACGGCGCCGAGGTCCGAGGCCGACAGGCTCGACAGGGCGCCCTGGAAGGTGCCGATCGGAGTGCGCACGGCGCTCGAGATCACGACTTCCTTGTCACTCATTCGGGTCCTCTGAGGTTGGGTGGCGGTTGTGCGAACGGGGCCGAGGAGGCAGCGGCACCCTACACGATGGCGCCGCGCCGCGTCAATTCGCCGGCCGTCGCGAACTCAGTGATAGCCAAGGGCTTTCAGCCGGTTGGGGCGTCGTGCCCAGCGCGGCTCGGCCTTCACCCAGAGCGCCAGGTGAACCCGGGTGCCGAGCAGCTGCTCGATCTCACGCCGCGCGCGCATGCCGATGCGCTTGACGACCCCCCCCCCGCTGCCGACTACGATCCGCTTCTGGGAGTCGCGCTCCACCAGCACCCGGGCCTCGATGTGGACCAGAGCGGGATTGGACTCGTCGAAGCGCTCGACCTCCACTGCGAGTGCGTAGGGGAGCTCCTGGGAGAGCTCCTCGAAGGCCGCCTCGCGCACCAGCTCGGCGGCGAGGAAGCGCAGGGAGCGGTCGGTGAGGTCGTCCTCGGGGTGCAGGGGCGGGCCTACCGGGAGCCGCGCCACCAGGGCCGCCACCAGCTCCTCCACTCCTTCGCCGGTGGCGGCGGAGATCCGCAGCGTCTCCATGCCCGGGGGTGCGCCTTCCGGGGGCCAGGGCGCCGCGGCGGCGGCCGGACGATCGCATTGGGTGGCGACCAGCAGGGTCGACGTACCCCGGCGAGCCAGACCGGCCAGCAGCGTCCGATGGTCCTCCCCGAGGCCCCGGCGCGGATCCACCAGAACGGCCGCCACGTCACAGCCGCGGCTGGCTTCCTCGACCATCTCCGCCATCGCGCGGTTGAGCGGCTTCTCCGAGGCGTGGAAGCCGGGCGTGTCCAGCAGCAGAAGCTGGGCCTCGGGCCGGCTGAGGATGCCCAGGATGCGGCTCCGGGTGGTCTGGGGCAATGCGGTGACGATGGCGAGCTTCTCGCCCAGCAGGCGATTCAGCAGCCGCGACTTGCCAGCATTCGGCCGGCCCAGCAGCGCCACCACGCCCGCCCGATGCGCTCGCTCAGCCATCCTCACCCACCCGCTGGAGCGCGGCGACCGCCGCGCTGCGTTCGGCGGCGCGTTTGCTGCGGGCGCGACCCTCGCCCCAGGCCCGGTCCCCCAGCCGCACCTCCACGCGGAAGCGGGCCGCATCGTTTTCCACGCCGGAGTCCGACACCACCCGATAGCGGGGGGTCTCGCGCATGGCGCTGTGGGACCACTCCTGGAGGCGGGTCTTGGGATCCCGCGCCGGCGACTCCTCGCTGGTGGGGAGGGCCTCGGCGTAGACGCCGGCCAGGAAGCGGCGTGCGGTCTCGAGCCCGCCGTCGAGGTAGAGGGCGCCCACCAGCGCCTCGAAGAGGTTCGCCAGGATCGTTTCCTTGCGAGCTCCGGCGTCGCGCAGCTCGGTCTTGCCCAGACGCGCGTAGCTGCCCAGCTCGATCTCGCGCGCTCGGGCCGCCAGCGCCTCCCGATTGACCAGGGCTGCACGCGCGCGCGTGAGCTCTCCCTCCCGCCACTCGGGCTGCGCCTCGAACAGGAACTCGGTGATGATCAGGTCGAGCACCGCGTCGCCCAGGAACTCCAGGCGCTCGTTGCCCGGCCCGCCGCCCTCCTCGTGGGCGCGCGAGGCGTGGGTCAGCGCGGCCCGCAGCAGGGCGGAGTCGTGAAACTGCCAGCCGATGCGTTCCAGCAGCGGCGCTGCGTCGGGGTCGGAGAGCGCACGCCTCACGAGAGCGGCGCGGCGATCCAGCCACCGCCCAGCACCCGGTCGCCGTCGTAGAAGACCGCAGCCTGTCCGGGCGTCACGGTGCGCACCGGTCGGTGAAACCGGATCCGGGCCCCGCCGTGGCGGCCGGGCTCGACGCACGCCGGCTCCCCCTCGTGCCGGTAACGAACCTGCACCCGGGCCTCCAGCGCCTCCTCTGGCACCTCACCCGCCACCCAGCTCACCGCCTCGAGCTCGGCGCCGCCGACCAGCAGGTCGTCGGCCTCGCCGACGACCACGCGGTTCGCGGAGGCCTCGAGGCGGGTCACATAGAGCGGGCTGCCGGCCGAGATCCCCAGGCCGCGCCGCTGCCCCACCGTGAAGCGATGGATTCCCCGGTGTCGCCCGAGCCGGCGCCCGTTCTCGTGCACGATCTCTCCTTCCCCGGGCAGGGAGTCGGCGCGCAGACTCTCCACGACGGCTGCATAGTCTCCGTCGGGTACGAAGCAGATCTCCTGGCTCTCCGGCTTGTCGGCGGTGGCGAGCCCGAGTCGACGTGCGTGTGCACGGACCTCGTCCTTGCGCAACCCGCCCAAGGGGAAGCTCGCTCGGCCGAGCTGCTCCTGGCCGAGATCGAACAGGAAGTAGGACTGGTCCTTCCCCGGATCCGAGCCGCGTTCCAGCTGGCAGCGACCGCCGGCGCCGGGGCGGATGCGCGCATAGTGCCCCGTCGCCACGCGGTGGGCGCCGAAGGCCCGGGCGCGCTCGAGCAGGTGGTGGAACTTGAAGCGCCGGTTGCAGGCGACGCAGGGAATCGGCGTGCGGCCGGCCAGATAGGCGTCTGCAAAGGGCTCCATCACCTCGCGACGGAAGCGCTCGGTGTAGTTGGCCACGTAGAAGCGGATGCCCAGGGACTCGGCGACCCGTCGGGCGTCGTCGGCGTCGTCGAGGGAGCAGCAGCGGGAGCCGTCTCCCGCGAGGTGCATGGTGACGCCGACCACCTCGAAGCCCTGCTCCACCAGCAGCGCGGCGGCCACCGACGAGTCGACCCCGCCCGACATTCCGACGACGATGCGTTCGCTCACGCGGCGTGCGCCTCCCGCACCCGCGCCACCAGGCCGGGGAGCAGGGAGAGCACGTGGTCGATCTGCGCCTCGTCCACGCCGTGGCCCAGCGAGAGGCGCAGCGAGCTGCGGGCCTGCTCCGGCGTGCGTCCCATGGCGACCAGAACGTGCGAGGGGGAGATCGAGCCGGAGTGACACGCGGCTCCCGCCGAGGCCGCGACCCCCTCCAGGTCGAGGGCCTGGAGGAGCACCTCCCCCGCGGTGTCCACGAACTCGAGATTCAGAGTGTTGGGCAGCACATGCCGCGCCGAGCCGTTGCGACGGACTCCGGGAA
>JBDLIK010000161.1:0-7250 GCA_039714895.1 Myxococcota bacterium
ACCCGAGGCTGGAGGGCACCGCGAAAGAACAGCTCTTCCCCGATGCCGCTGGCCAGAGCCAGCAGGATCACGGCGCCCGGCGAGAGGGGCCCGAGCGCCGTGGAGAGCTCGGCAGCCAAGGCGCGGCCCGCGGCGCTGTGGCGGGTGAGAAGCCGCGAGCTGCCGATGAGAAGACCGGCGGCTGCGAGACCCACCATCGCGTCCCGCAGCGGGTGAAGTGGCGACTGCGCGGCGACCTCGCTTGCGTAGAGAAGCGGCTCCCGTAGCACGGCGCCGCGCCACACCCAGGCCGCGGCGGCGAGGGCGCCGTAGAAACCCATGGCGAGGGGCAGCCAGCGAGTCACCGAGCCCAGCGTACCGGGCCGCCAGGGGAGCCCGCAGCCCGATGCGCCGCCGCATCCAGACCGCCGCCGATCCTTGGACAGGGGTGAGGGATTTTCACGTCAATCGGTTTGACTTCATCCCTCAGGCCGTTAGCCTCGGGGTGAGGCCGGCACCTCTTTGTGGGGCGTCGGGCTCCTGTGTTTTGGCAGCCTCTTGTAGGCCGGCAGGCGGCGGGGAGCCATGGCGGAGCGAGTCCCGATGACTCCGGGGGGGCACCGGAATCTCAAGGCGGAGCTGAAGCGCCTCATCACCGAGGAGCGCCCGCGCGCGATCCGCGAGATCGAGGCCGCCCGAGCGCATGGAGACCTCAGCGAGAACGCCGAGTACGACGCCGCCAAGGAGAAGCAGGGGCACCTCGAGGGTCGTATCGCCCAGATCGAGGATCGGCTGGCCCGGGCCCAGGTCATCGACTCGACCGGACAGGAGCCCGACGTCGTACGCTTCGGAGCGACGGTGGTGCTCCGGGACGTCGAGAGTGCCGAGGAGAAGATCTATACCATCGTCGGCGAGGACGAGTCGGACGTCTCGAGCGGTCTGATCTCCGTGAGCTCGCCCGTTGCTCGGGCCCTGGTGGGCAAGCAGGTCGACTCGGAGGTCCAGGTGAAGGTTCCGAAGGGGATCCGCGAGTTCGAGATCCTGGCGATCCGCTACGAGTGACCCAGCCTCCGGGGCGCCGGCACCCAGGCGTCAGGACCCACGCGACGGCCTGACGTAGGCAGGGCCCATGCCCCGAGGGGACATCTCGGCCCGAGTCCCTTGCAGGTCGGCTCGGGTCTGGAGTAGGAAGGGCGGAGGCCGTTCTTCCGACGGTGGTGGGATCCGGAATCGAGCCGCGAGGCGACCGTGTTGCGTTCGCTCCAGGTCAAGTTCAGCGCCCTGCTCGTCACGCTACTGGTCGTGGCGTGCATCGTGCTGACGTGGCTCTCCACCCAGCACGAGCGGCGTGCCCTCGAAGCGGAGGTGGAGCGCCGCGCCCAGGCCCTCTCGCGCGCCCTCGCCGGGACCGTGAAGGAGCCGCTCGTCGTGCGCGACGACCTCACCGTCGGGGCCCTCGTCAACCAGCTCGCCACCGAGCCCGGCGTGGCTGCGGCCCGGGTTCTCGACGCGGATGGTCGGGTCATGGCGGCGCTCTCCGACGGAGAGGTCGGCGAGCTCCGGGTTCCCCTGGCCGGCCGCGTGGAAGGGGTGGGTTCCACCCTGCGCCGAGCGGGAACCCGCGTGCAGGTCGCCACCCCCATCCACTACAGCGATCTCCGGGTGGGGGAGTCCCAGGTGGAGCTCGACCTGGCCGTGCTCGTCGCACCCAAGGTCGAGGAGGGAGCCCGTCAACTCGCCGGGGTGGCCGTGGCCGTGGCCGTGCTCGGCGTGGTCAGTGGTCTCATGTTCGTGTCGCTCCTGGTCGGACCCATCCGGCGGCTACGCGCGGGGGTGGAGCGGCTCACGCACGGCGACCTCACCGTCCGGGTACCGCCTACGTCGCGGGACGAGATCGGCGATCTGACCCACGCCTTCAACGCCATGGGCGAGTCCCTCCAGCAGAAGGAACGCATCCAGAGCGCCTTTGGTCGCTACGTGAGCGACTACGTGGTGACCCAGCTCCTCGAAAGCCCCGATGGCACCGATCTGGCCGGCGTCGAGCGCGAGGTGACGGTGCTGTTCGCTGACGTCCGACGCTTCACCCGCCTCTCCGAGGGGATGAAAGCCAGAGACGTGGTGACGTTCCTCAATGAGTTCTTCGAGCTGGTGGCCTCGCAGATCCTCACCCAGGAGGGCACCATCGACAAATTCATCGGGGACTCGGTGATGGCCTACTTCGGCGCACCCATCCCCCAGAGCGACCATGCCCAGCGCGCCGTCTGGGCCGCGGTGCAGGTGCAGCGCTCCCTGGCAGCACGCAACCGCAACGGGTCGGCGTCGGGAGCCACGCAGATCGGCGTCGGAATCGGTATCCACACCGGCGCCGTCGTGGTGGGCAACATCGGGTCCGAACGACGCAGCGACTTCACGGCCATCGGAGATGCCGTGAACGTGGCCAGCCGCCTGGAGAAGCTCGCGCGACCGGGAGAGATCCTGATCTCCGAGGCGGTGCAGCGCCGGGTTCGAGGGGCCGTGCCCCTGCGCTTCGAGGGCGAGCGCCAGCTCTCGGGACGACTCGAGCCGGTCCACGTCTACTCCGTGGATCTTCTGGCCGCGGGGGAGGCGCCCGCCCCGGCCCCGGCGAAGCCGGACCCGGCGTGAACCCGCCCTGTCGCTGGGCCGCGATGCTGGGCGCGGTCCTGGCCGCTCTTACCTGCGCCTGCTCGACGCCCCTCGCCCGGGGCGAACGCACCTACCGCGAGGGAGACCGGCTCGCTGCCCTGGAGACCTGGCGCCAGATCCCCCGAGGCGACAAGAGCCACACCGAGGCCCAGCAACGTATCCAAGAGGTGGAGCAGGAGTTCCAGCAGCTCGTCGTGCGCTACAAGCAGCGCGGACGCTATTTCGAGTTCCGGGAGCGGCTCGCGGAATCCATTCTGAACTACCGGCTGGCCCTCAAGCTGCAGCCCGACGATCGCGAGACCCTCAGCCACGTGCAGGCGCAGTCCCGGGTGCTGGCGGCGCGGAAGCAGGAGACCCTGGCCGAGTTCCAACAGGATCTCGAGGAACTCGAGCTCGCCTCGGCGCGCGCCAAGCTGGAGGAGCTCCGCCAGCTCGATCCCTTCGATCCGGAGCTCGAGATCGAGGCCCACCAGTTCGACCAGGTGCTCCGGGACGAGGTGAACCGGCAGCTGGATGCCGGTCGTGCCGGATTCACCACCGGCGACCTGGCTGCCGCCGAAAGCGCCTTCCGGCGCGTCGTCGCCCTCGACCCGAGCAACGAGTCGGCCCAGGGCTACCTGTCCTACGTCGAAGCGATCCGAGCCGCAGGGATCACGTTTCGGCCGGGCACCGAGCTGCCGGCCCTGCCCGGCTCCCAGGAGGAGATCCGGGCCCAGGGCTTCCACCGCAACGCGGTCGCCGCCGAGCGCGGCGGCGATCCCTACGCCGCCATCCGCCTCGAGCTCTCGGCTCTCCGAGCCCATCCAGAGCACGAAGGAGCCCGACGCCACCTGGCCCAGCTGCGCGGCCGTCTCTCCCCCCAGGTGGACGAGCTGATCGAGGCGGGTCGGGTCCACTACCTGCAGGAGGACCTGCAGTCGGCACTCGACCAGTGGCAGCGGGCGCTGCTCATCGATCCGAGCAACGAGCGCGCCAAGGAATACGCCGACCGCGCCACCAAGCTGCTCGAGAACCTGGAGCGGCTGCGATCCGATCCCCAGACGAGCGGGCGTCAGTGATGACGTACGTCCGCATCGTCCACGTCGTCCTTGCCGTCTCCCTTGCAGCCTGCGCGATGGACGAGCTCTCGTGGCCGCCGACCGGGAGGCGCTCGCTGCCGTCGATCGCGTTGGACGAGTCGGCGGAGCTCTCGGCCCCGCGAGACGCCGCGGCGCGCTCGGGCGAGCTGAGGCGCGTTCCCATCACCTGGACTCCGTTGCTGTCCGAGGATGTAGCCGGCTACCTCGTGGAGCGATCGGAGGACGGCGAACACTTCCAGCGCATCGCCACCGTCGTCGGCCGCTTCAGCGCATCGTGGGTGGACGAAGGAGGCGATGACGGCGCCGCCCCTCCCGCCGACGGCACCTCGTACCACTACCGGGTGAGGGCGGTGGACTCCCGAGGGCGACCCGCCGAGAAGGCGTCCGCTCCCACCCAGGCGACCCCCGCAGGACCGCCGGCGCCGCCGCAGGAGCTCCGCACCTTCAACCGGCTACCGCGTCAGGTGGCGCTGCTGTGGCGGGCCGCCGAGGACCCGACGGTGGCCGGCTACGTGCTGTCGCGCAGTCCCAGTGCCGGGGGGCCCTTCGAGCCCATCGCCCGGATCGAGGGGCGCTTCGTCACCCACTACGTGGACGAAGGCCTCGGCGACCTCCGCGTCCTCTACTACCAGGTCGCGGCGTTCAACACGGCCGACGTCCGCGGTGGCGGCAGCGAGCCGGCGGTGGCCGTCACCAAACCCGAACCCCTGCCGCCCTCGGGACTCCGCGTCGTCGCCAGATGGCTGGGCATCAACCGGCTCGCCTGGGAGCCGAACGTCGAGCCCGACGTCACGGGGTATCGGGTCCTGCGCTATCGCGAGGGGAAGGCAGGGGCGCAGACCGTTTCGGAGCTCGGTCCGGACCAGACGGTCGCGGACGACGTGCAGGTCGGCGCGGCCGAGGCGGTTTCCTATGCGGTGGTGGCCTTCGACGACGACGGCCTCGAGAGCCTTCCGACGGACCCGGTGCCCGTGGTGTCGGAGGACTACGGGCTCGTCGCCGAGTTCAGCGAAGGGGCCGTGCACCTGCGCTGGGATCCGCAGGTGGCCGAAGGCTTCGATGCCGCCCGGATCTTTCGCCAGGGATTGCTGGGGCTCCAGGAGATCGGCCGGGTGCCCACCGAAGGATTCGTGGACCGGGAGGTGGAACCGGGGCGGCGCTACACCTACGTGGTCGTGCTCGAACGCGACGGCGGCCCGTCGGCCCCGGCCTCGCAGCCCGTGGAGATCCGGGTCCCGGATCCGGCCACGACGCTGGAGACCCTCGGGTCTCGTTGAATTTCGCCGAGCACTCCGTAGAATCGCGCCGTTCCGCGGTAGCTCAGTTGGTAGAGCGGTCGGCTGTTAACCGATTGGTCGCAGGTTCGAGTCCTGCCCGCGGAGCCATCCCCCCCTGGATCCAGTCGGACGGAGTGGAGGGAGACGACCCCGGAGGGAAGGCGTGGCGGTCCCCTAAGGGCGTCCGAAAGTTCTCCGCTGGATCTGCCGATGGAATGCGGGCCTCCTGCTGGCTCGCGGGGGTCGCCTGAGAGGAGAGATCATGAAGAGGACACGGCTGGCGGCGCTCGCTGCCCTCGGACTCCTCGCCCTGTGGGCCGCGACGGCCAGCGCCGAGCAGACAGCGTGGATCCACGGAGAGGTCAAGCTCAATGTCCGAACGGGCCCTTCCAACGGGCACCGCATCGTGGCCGCCATCGAGACCGGGGACGCGGTGACCATCCTCGATCGCGCCGACTCCTGGACCCAGGTGCGCACCAGCCGGGGCCGCGAAGGTTGGATCCCCGCGGGCTACCTCGACGTAGAGCCTCCGCCGCTCGTACGCCTGGAGCAGCTCGAGAGCGAGGTCTCGACCCTGCAGACCCAGCTCGAGCTGGTGACCACCGAGGCGGAGCAGCTCCGCGGGGAGAACGTGACCCTCGCCGGCCGGGACGACGAGCAGCAGGCCTCCATCCGCAGCCTCACCCAGGAGAACCTGGACCTGAAGGCGGGTGCGCGCTGGCCCTACCTGATCTCGGGCGCCTCCATCCTTGGGACGGGCATGCTGGTGGGCTTCCTGCTGAACCGCAAGGGCAAACGCAAGGCCCGCATCCGCCTTTAGTCGTTGAGGAAGGCGTCGAGGCGGGGAGCTGTGTCGGCGCTGGCGATCAAGAGGACGAAGTCGCCGGCCTCGACGCGATCTCCCCCGCGGGGGACCAGCAGCGTCCCTCCCCGGCGCACGGCGGCCACGAGCACACCCCGGGGCAGCCCGAGCTCCGCCAGGGGAGCCTTGGTGAGGGGGCCACCCCGGCTGGCCTCCGCCTCCACGACCTCCACCTTCTCCTCGAGCAGCGTGGCCAGCGAGCGCACCTTCGAGCCGCGGATGTGCTTGCGGATGAGCCCCACCGCGAGCAGCCGGGGGCTGATGATCGCGTCGATCCCCATCCCGCCGAAGGTGTCGTAGGTGGCCAGAGCTGGATTGTCGACCAGCGCGAAAGAGCGTCCGGCGCCCAGCCGCTTCGCGAGCAGCCCCGCCACCAGGTTGGACTCGTGGTCGCCGGTCACCGCGATGAAGGTGGCCACCCGGTCGATGTCCTCCTCCTCGAGAAGGGCCTGGTCCGTGGCCGGGCCATGCACGACCAGGCTCTCGCCCAGGAGCTCCGAGGCGCGCAGGGCCCGCTCGCGGTCCGCCTCGATCACGGTGACGGGTTGACGCGTCTCCAGGCGACGCGCGAGCTCGAGCCCGATGCGGGAGGCACCGGCCACCAGCACCTGGCGGCGGCTCTCCTGGAACTCCCCCACCAGCGAGAGCACGCCGCCGAGATGCTCCCGCGCCACCGCGAAGTAGACCAGATCGCCGGCTCGCATCTCCTCGGCGCCGTGGGGAATGATCCAGCTCTCTCCCCGGTGGATCGCCGCCACCAGGGTGGTGGTGTCCGCGAACATCAGCTGGACGTGGGAGAGTGTGAGGCCCGCGAAGTCCGAGCGCTCCCCGATGCGGAAGCCCGCCACCAGCAGCTCTCCGTCCATGAAGGACCCCACCTCGACGGCGCCCGGAACCTCGAGCAGCGAGACGATGTGATCCACCGCCGCCGCATCGGGGTTCACGCACACATGCTCGCCCGGGTGGTCCCGGGAGAGTGCCGTGAACCCTTCCACGTGCTCGGCGTCCCGCAGGCGCACCACCACCCGGGGCACGGCGAAGAGCGAGGCCGCCAGGCGGCCCGCAATGAAGTTCACCTCGTCCGAGTCGGAGGTGGCGACGACCACCTCCGCCGCCTCCACGCCTGCGCGGCGCAGGACCGGCGCGGTGGCGCCGTTTCCCTCCAGCAGGCGGACGTCGAGGGTCTCGGCGAGGTCGAGGACCTTGGCGGGGCTCTTCTCGACCACGGTGACGTCGTGCCCATCCGAGGCGAGACCACTGGCCAGGGTCGCTCCGACCCGGCCGCCGCCGATGACGATGATGTTCACGAGCGCCCCCCGCGCCGTCCCCCAGGGGACTAAGCATCCCCCGAAGAGCGTAGGCAAGCGGTCGGTTTCCTCCAGCGGAGAG
>JBDLIK010000162.1:0-7248 GCA_039714895.1 Myxococcota bacterium
CATGACGTCCCTCCTGCCGGGGGTGCGCGCGGGCGCCGAGGGACGCGCCCGCGGGTGGTGTTCCGGTTCCTACACGGAGACTAGCTTCGGCGTTCATGCGGGCCGCGACCGACATTCGAGATGATGCGGGGACGGATGCTCTCGGCATTCGGTGATGCCTACGATAGAAGGGACTAGTCTCTGCGGGGCTAGCCGATCGGGACGAGGAAACCCGAGCTCGACCTCGACGCCGAGCCCGGGTTGGGTGACACTCCTGCCCTCGGCACTTCCGGACCCTAGATCTTTTCGAGCGTCATCACGAAGGCCCCTCCGCTACCGACTTCTGCCAGCCCCGGCTTGCCCTTTTGCTTCTTACGGCACAGGACGCCGCTGACGCCCGTGACGGTCCACGTGGAACCGTCGGCGCTGAGGCTCACACCCGCCTTCAATCCAGCAACGTTGCCCAAGCAGTCCTTTCCGTAGCGGAGGGAGTAGAAGAAATCCCCGTCTCGCCACTCGGATTCCAGCACAGCGGAACCGGAGTCTCCGGCCGACATCCCGCGCAGCCCGTCGGACGTGGGCCCGTTGTTGGTGAAGGTCCGCGTCTTGGCCAGTCCGTTGAACCCAACGGCGGTGACCTGGACGAAGCGCTCGCTCTCCCTCAGGTCGAACATCAGGTTGCCGTTCACCCCGGCCAGGTGTGTCGCTACACCTTCCTCTACCGTTTCATCATAGAGATTGCTTCCGTCCCCCGTGAACGCTCCGCTCACTAACGTGATCCGGAGGGGGACGCCGGGATCGCTGGGCTTCGGGCCGGGATTGCCGTGGGGCGTTCCCTTGTGGTCGAGTTGCGGGGAAAGCCCATCCGTGGCCACCTGCGTCGGCGAGTCGGAGCAAGCGAAGACGCCGGCCACGGCCACGCCGAGGAACGACGTCAGCAGCATCGGCAGCGTGCGGGATCTGGATGGATGATTCTTGGACTGGTACATACCCTGCCTCCTTGGGGGAGGCCGACCGGTAGGGTCGGCTTGACGTGTGTAGGCACAACGAAATGTGCCCGCGTCGAGCCCGGAGCTCCCCCGCTGATGCGCAGACCCGGCCGTGGTCCGTGCCGAGGGAGTCCGGGCAATTAGATTCGAAGGTTCACGTCTCGCATCCTTTGCTGGAGTGAAGACACCGATATCACTCGACCAGGGTCACCAAGACATCGAGAGCTACAGCGGTGGTCTGACCCTGCGGTTGCCCATCCTGGTCGCCGGGTCTCAAATACAGCTCGGCGTCGCTGCCGGTGATGCGCCACTGGAATGGGGCCCCGTCAGCCCGCCGCTGGAGGACTTCGAACTCGGCGTCCGTCTGCCACACGATGTTGTAAGCGTCGTCCTTGGCGGCTTCCCGCTTGCCATCGCCGTTGCTATCGACGATGAAGAAGAAGAACACGCTGGGAGCGTAATTCGGTGGTTCGGGCGGGTCGCCTATGGGGCACGATTGTCCGTCCTGACAATCCGCGTCCAGCAGCCCCGGGATCTGGAGCCGAATGAACCCGCAGGCGGGATCGGCCAGCGGGCCGCTCAGGCCCCAGCCCTCGTTCCCCGGCTCGGATGGGTCCGGTAGGACGACGGTGAAGGCGCGCCCCGTTTCACACGGGATCTGCACCCGCAGGTTGCCGTTCGAGGCAAAGAGGACTCCGTCGTCCGGCTGGTAGACGCCCAGCCCCTCCTGATAAATGCCGGGAACGGTGCCACCCGTCGCATCCGCCTGCAGAAGCGCGTGGGGGCCGGGAATCACCTCCAGCAACTCCAGCCCGATCCCTTTCTTCTTTCGCGGAGTCGTCGCCCTTACGTCGTATGCGGCGAGCGCCGCGTCGCTTTCGACCGTGATGTTCGCTATCAACTCGGTGTCGCTGACGAAAGTCGTCGAGTTGGTCTTGACCTTCCGGGTCTTCTTTCCGTCCAACAGGATCTCCACGACTGAGCCCGGCTCGAAGCCGGTCCCTCCCACGCGCACGTTCGCCGTCGCTCCCTGCGGCACCTTCGAGGGCACGGCTGAGGTGACGGTCACTTCTTCACCTTCCTCGCCGCCACCGCCACCACCTCCTCCGCCTTGACCCCCGCCCTGCCCATTCCCGCCCCGGCCGAGGAGGACCGAAGGCGAGCTGAGGTCGGTGGGGGACCGGTCGACGCAGGCGGGCATGAGGAATCCAACCGCCAGAAGGAGCCCTACGGTTGCCGGCTTGCGTACGTGGTGGGTGGCCTTCATTGAGAACTCCGAGGCTCAGAAATCGCCCGTGCGAGTCACTGCTGGCCGATCAGGGGTCGGCGCGCATGCTTTGAGGCGTGCGGAGCGTCCTCTCTTAATATCTCACGGCGAGAGGTTCGAATCCTTGCGCGGCCGCGAGTGCCCGTCCGGAGGCCCGTCCGCCGCCCGATATGCGGTAGGTTGCCCAGTAGTAGGGAGATCCGTACCGCTCGTGCATCATCATTTCCCGCTGTGCATGGGCGAGCGCTGCGGCCGGAAAAGAGCCGCGCAGGTGCCGATAGAACGCCTCCGCGAACGCCGCCGCCCCCGCATCCTCCACTTTCCACAGCGTGGCGATCACGTCGTCCGCGCCGGCGTACAGAAAGGCGCGGGCCAGGGTGGCATAGTCCTCACCCGCCGCGAAGGCCGTCGACCAGGCCTCCCCGAGACCGGTTTCGCAGCCCGAAAGGAAGACCAGGGAGGCCGTGATCCGGTCGTCCACGACCTCGTGCACCTCGAGTCGGCCGTCGTCCCCCGACTCGCGACCGGATCCCCGCGCCAACTCAAGCCGCGAAAACATCGGATTACGGACGTTGAGGATCCCGTGGGTGGCGAGGTGCACTATCCCGTCTTGTCGCAACGCCCGGCGAACCGCCGACTCGGTGGCCCGAGACCCTCGGAACACTCGCGCACCTTCCACTGTGCGCCGTACGGCTCGCACCTCCGCCGACGAAGCGGGCAACTCGTCGGGAAGAGGCGCGAAAGCAGACGCCCCTGCACCGGTCCGCCGCGTGGCGCCGCGTCCCCGAAGCTCCGGGAGAGCCGCAGCGGCCGGCAGGTGGGTCAGCGTGTACTCCTGGGCCAGATAGCGCCCAGTCTCCGGATCGCGCAGAGCCGCGAACGGCAGATAGTTCAACTCCGCGTGCGGCACGATGAGCAGACGCGAGATTCCAGCCAGGATTCCGGCGTGGCCCGCGGGAGCGATGAGCGCGTCGTGCAGCGTCGAGAGGATCGAGACTTCGCGAGCCCGGGTGGCAGCGGGGCGCGCCAGCAGATCCCGAGCGATTCGAATCCGGGTCGCCAGCGTGCTCCGCGACACGAGGCTTTCGAAGCTGCGCAGGGAGTCCTTCGTCGAAACGAAGAGGATGATCTTCTCGGGTGTGACGAAGTACTGAAGCAGAGCCTCATCGGGGAGCAGGGCACGCTGGACGGTCTCGACATCGATCGTCTTGCGGCCAACGAGCCCGAGAGCCGTTCGGTCGTGCTCAGCGGAGCGAGACAGGGCCGCCTCGTAGTCGGATCTGGCCCGGCTCAGCTCCAGGCGAAGCCTCTCCCGCTCCGCTTCCAGGGTGCTACGAGCACCATTGGTCGTGGAATCGCCGAGCTCCGCGATCCACATGACCAGGGTATCGATCCGCCGGAGCAGCTGCTTTTCCTCCTCGACGAGACTCCGGACGCTCGCTGCAGCGGAGTCGGCGGAACGAGCGTCCAGGTGCTCGACGAGAGCCCGGCCGCGAGCGGCATCGGCCACCTGAAACGCCTCCGCCCGCTGCCCGAGGCGCAGGAGGACGCCTACGAGGTCGGCGTAAGCTTCCGCTCTTTCCGCCGCGTAGGACGTACGGAGGGCCGCGGTCCCGAATCCTCCGCGTACCTTCTCGACAGCGGCCACGGCCAGGCGACCCGCGGCAGCCGCGGAGTCGAGGGCTCCGAGGTGGGCGTGCGCCCGCGCTCGCAGCATCAGGGCCTCCACCCGGGCGGCTTGATCCCCCGCCGCCAGGTCATGAGCGACCTCGTCCAGGCCCTCCAGGACCGCCCCGAAACCTCCCTCCCGCTCCGCCATCCGGACGCTGGCCAGGGCCAGGGCCACCCGTGCCGTGCCGGCATCCAGGCTACTCGCGAGGCTGCGGGCGTCGTCGAGGTATGCGCGGGCTTCGTCACCGCGCCCTGCATCCTGCGTCAGCTCCGCCATCAGGAGCAGATCGCCGAGCTCCTCGAACGGAGCGGCCGCGTTCTGGTGGATCTCCAGCGCCCGAGCACCCTTTTCGAGGGCCGCACTCGAGCTGCCCAGCCGAGCGTTGATCTCCGCGGCGCTCCGCAGGTCGATCCCCGTCTCCACGCTGAGCCCCAGTTCCTCGTTGATCGCCTCCGCCTGGGCGAAGAGATCCAGGGCTCTCCGGAAGGCTCCGGCCTGCCTGTGCAACTCGGCCAACTGCTCCAGGTTGCTCGCCTCCTCCTGACGGAGACCCTGAGCCCGGGATCGCGCCAGCGCGGTGTCCAGGTAGGCGAGTGCTCTGCCGGGCTCGCCGATCGCCGCGTACGCGGTGCCGAGCTGACCCAGGGTGTTCTGCTCTCCCGTGACGTCCTCTGCCCGCCTGCTGGCCACTCGAGCTCGCTCCAGGAAGGCGATCGCGGACAGAGGCCGCCCCACCTGGATCTCCAGCATCCCCAGGTTGGACAGAATGCGTCCCTGAACAAGGGCATCGCCGGCTTCGGTAGCCGGCTCGAGGCCGGCGAGGAGAAGGCGGTGGGCGTCCGCGAAGCTCCCCAGCTCCGTGAGGACGAGAGCGAGGTTGTTGGAGACCTTGGCCAGGCTGATCGTGTCCTGCGTCTCCCGCGCCACCTCGAACGCCTTGGCGTAGAGATCTCTGGCCTCGTAGTTCCCCCCTTCGCTCCAGGCCAGCAGGCCCAGGGCGTTGTAGGAACGGAAGAGGCGATCACGGAGCCCCAGGCGAAGCTTGAGCTCCAGCGCCCGCTGTCCCAGTCGGCGGGCCTCCTCGTAGTCGCCGAGTCGGTACGCCGTGAGGCCGAGCGAGGTCAGGGTGGTAGCGGCGACCGCGCTGTCACCGTCCAGCAGCGCCGTGTCCAGCGCCCGTCGAAACAGGACCGCGGCGGTATCGAATCGACCCTGAGCGTACAGTTCGTCCGCATTGGCGCTCTCGACCGGCACCTCCTCGCGCCCAGCCTCGCGGACTCCTCCGTCCGAGCAACCCGCCAGGCCGAGCGCAGCGGCCGAAGCCGCCACGACCGCCACGACGGCATGCTGTCGAGTGCGGACGGGCCCCTCGACGCGCCGGCTCACTCCTGTACCCGGAATTCCCGCACCCCGGTCGTCGCCGATCTGGCGCCTCGGAGCAGCGCGTCCACAAACCAGAAGTATGATCGCCCGAGCTCCAGTGGCACCTCGGGCGGCACCCTCGCCGTCGTGTCCGAGATCTCCTCCGTCCACACGATCTCGCCGCTCTCGTCGGCCAGCGTGATGCGATAGACGACGCCGTCCGGGGCGGCTCTCCAGACGAACTCCACGGAGTCCGCCCGCAGCGCAGCTCCGGAAGCGGGGGTGAGAGCCACCAGTTCGGGGACGCCGGTCTGCTCGCCCGCCTCATCGCCGGTGCGAAGCACGGAGGTCGCCTGGTCTTGCGGCGGACTCGGTACATAGACGAACAACAGGATCGCTGCCGCGGCAGCGACCGCTGTCGGGATCCCGACGGTGCGCCTCTTCTGATCTTGCCTCTCCCGAAGCGTCTGAGTCACCTCGGCGAGCTCCTGGCGGCAGGGTCGACAGTCGGCCAGGTGTGCGGCGACCGACGATCTTTCGGACACCGAAAGTGCCCGGTCTACATACGCGGTGAGTTGATCCGCGCTGAGGTGAAAATCATCCGTTGGGCTGGCAGGAATCATCTCTCGTCTTGTCTCCTCATCCGACACCCGTTCGCGCAGCCCTCCGTCACCTCAATGACACGGCGAGCCGCGACGATCTTTGATATGGGTTGTACTGCCTGCCACTCTCATCTCACGGGCTCGCCTGCCTGAACCCGCTCTCCTCCAGTCGGGTCCGGAGCGCGCCGAGCACCGACCTCAACCGGCGGTAGACGGGGAACACGGTGGAGAATCCGATCATCGGAGCGATCCTCCGCACCGGGAGGTCATCTTCGAAACGGAGCTTCAGAAGGAGGCGGTCTTCCGGCCCCAGCGTTGCGAGGGCGGTTTCCAGTGCCTGGCGCAGGTCGGCCGTTCGAAGCTCCTGTTCGGGACCCGCCCCCGAGTCCGGGATCGTCCCCGGCCTGATTTCCTCCGCGATCAGATCCGCCAGGCGCCGGCGGACATCTCTCGTCTGGCTTTCCGATCCGGATTCCACGTTCTCTTCATCGCGCCCGTAACGGCTCCGGTGGTAGTCATGGCAGAGACGACGGCTGACCACCACCAACCAGGTCGAGAACTTCCCGCGTCCGTTGGCGTTGAACCGGCGAAGCCGGCTGAACTCTTCCTGCTTCAGTCCCTCGAGAACGTACGCATACCGGTCCATGGCTGCGTCATAGCCTCCGCCGAAGCGGCGACAGGTGTGAATGAGGAGGCCGCTGTACTGATCGAGGAATCCCGACCAAGCCCCGTCTCGGGCCGCGGGGTCGGTCGCGTCGAGGAGGGTGGCGAGCTGTTGAGGGAGGTTCGGGGCCATTCCTATTCCGCGGTCACGTGGGGTGCGGGTGCTGACAGCTTAGCACTGGCCGTTGGGTCGCGCGAAGTTTTCTGTCCACCATCCGGCGCGAGCGGTCCGGGGCGTGATCGGGCCCGCGGATGGTGTTCCGGTTCATACGCGGAGACTAGCTTCGGGCCTTCATGCCTTCGCCCCAACCTGCCTTCGACCTCGACGCGCTGCGCGCGCGCGTCCCGCTGACCCAGACGCGCGTCCTAATGAACGCCTGCTCGCGCGGCGCGCAGACGCTGGCGGCGCGTGCCGCCGCGGATGCCTACCTGGAGTCCTGGGGCCGCGACGGCATGGACTGGGAAGCCTGGGTGGCCGAGGTGGAAGCGGCGCGAGCGGCGTTCGGCGCCGTGGTTTCGGCCCACGCGGCCGACGTGGCGGTGTCGACCTCCCTGTCCGCGGTCGCGTCGTCGGTGGCGAGCGCGCTGGACTTCCCCGAGGAGCGCCCCATCATAGTGAGCTCGGTCGCGGAGTTTCCGACGGTGGCGCACGTGTGGCTGGCGCAGGAGCGGCGCGGCGCTCGGGTGCACCAGATAGAAGCGCCGGCGGGCACC
>JBDLIK010000163.1:0-7179 GCA_039714895.1 Myxococcota bacterium
ATGCTGGTGGGGTTGCGCGCCGCCTTCTCCACCGCCTCCCGGGGCAGGGCGATGCGCTGCTCCGCAAGCCGCTCGAGGCGGTCCTGAACCGGGCTGCGGCGCGCCGAGGCGCGCGGGCGGGCCCGGGAAGCCGTTCGTCGACTGGGCGTCGGCGCGTCGTCTTCCTCGAGGCAGAGCTTCTCCCGCCGCGGGCCGTTCTGCAGCACGATGCAGCGCCGCTCGATCCGCGTGACCTCGGCGCGCCCCTGCAGCTGCTCCCCCAGCCGCACCACCACGTGATCTCCCGCCTGCATGTCCTGGACCGCCGCCCAGGAGAGCGCCGGGCCGCTGGCCACCGTGCCAAGCAGCTTGAGCGGCAGCTTGGTGTCCTCCAGGTTCTCCTGAGGCTCCGGTACGGGAGTCGGGGCCAGCACGGCGACGTCGAAGAGGTTGCGCTCGAGGATCACCTTGCGGTCGTTCCAGGTTCTGGGGCCCCGCTCGGCCGGGTCCGGGGGTAGGCTGGCCACGGCCGGCTCGGCGGGTAGCGTGGCGGTGACGAGCGCCACGATCATCATGGCCACCTCGAGGCAGGCGAGCCCCAGGAGCGACCAGTTGAAGACGCGAATCGCAGTCCGGTTCATGCTTGCATCGATTCGAGGGATTCGGGGAAGTGACACCGGCCCTCCGGCACGCGTTCCCATCCATCTTGGCTCCCCGAGGGGATGAGTGCAACTCGTGTCACCCGCCCACCAGAATCTGCCTGCACCGAGGCGCAGGAGGCTCCACCGCCTCTGGGTCGTGAGTGCCCTGTTGGGGATTCTCGGTGTCGCGGTCGGGCTGCCGGTGCTGCTCTGGACCAGCCGACCGCTGCTCGAGTTCGACTCACCCCAGCGAGACCAGGTGATCGGTGCCGAAGGGGTGGAGGTGGTGGTGCGCTTTCCGTCGCTTGCGCGGGTGGCTCCGGAGACCTTCCGCGCCCTGCTGAATGGGGCGGACGTGACCTCCGACTTCACCACGGGTGAGAACGGAGCCTATGGACGCCTCTTCTCGATGCTCGATGGAGAGAACGTCCTGCGCGTGGAGGTGTTCGGCTGGATGCCCTGGCCAGAGGGCCTGATGCTCGAGCAGGGCCGCGAGGTGCGGGTTCTCCACCGGCGGCGCCTGGACGTGGATCGGGGCTAGTCGGCTTGACAGCCCGGATCGGGGACCGAGGTTTCGCGGGACCCGCCGAGCCGTCCCCCAGGGGCTTCCTGAGGGCGTTCGGGGTCTGCACCGGGCGGGGTCCCGGGAGGAGAATCGAGGCATGGCGGATTCGGGGAAGGTGATCGGGATCGATCTGGGGACGACCAACTCCGTGGTCGCGGTGATGGAGGGGGGCCAGCCCACCGTCATCCCCAACGAGGAGGGCGGTCGCACCACCCCTTCGGTCGTGGCCTTCACCGATGAGGGCGAGCGGCTGGTGGGCGCGGTGGCCAAGCGCCAGTCGGTCACCAATCCCGAGCGCACCGTCTACTCCATCAAGCGCTTCATGGGCCGCCGCCGCTCCGAGGTCCCCGAGGAGATCCGCCTGGTGCCCTACCGCGTGGTGGAAGGGAAGGACGGCGTCGCCGCCGTCGAGGTGGACGGCAAGCCGCTCTCCCCTCCGGAGATCTCGGCGATGATCCTCCAGAAGCTCAAGGCTTCGGCCGAGGCCTACCTGGGGACTTCGGTCTCCGGCGCCGTCATCACCGTCCCGGCCTACTTCAACGACGCCCAGCGCCAGGCCACCAAGGATGCGGGCGCCGTCGCCGGCCTCGACGTGAAGCGCATCATCAACGAGCCCACCGCCGCCGCTCTGGCCTACGGGCTCGACAAGAAGAACGACGAGAAGATCGCCGTCTACGACTTCGGAGGCGGCACCTTCGACATCTCGATCCTCGAGGTCGGAGAGAACGTGGTCGAGGTGAAGGCGACCCACGGCGACACCCACCTGGGCGGCGACAACCTCGACCAGCGCATCATCGAGTACCTCGTGGCCGAGTTCCGCAAGGACCAGGGGATCGATCTCTCCCAGGACCCCATGGCCATGCAGCGTCTGCGCGAGGGGGCCGAGAAGGCGAAGATCGAGCTCTCGACCGCAGCCACCACGGACATCAACCTGCCGTTCATCACCGCCGATGCGGCGGGGCCCAAGCACCTGAACCTGAAGCTCTCCCGAGCGAAGCTCGAGCAGCTCGTGGACGACCTGGTGGAGAAGACCCTCGAGCCCTGCCGCAGGGCCCTGGCGGACGCCGGGCTCTCCACCTCCGACATCGATGAGGTCGTACTGGTGGGCGGCTCCACCCGGATCCCCCTGGTCCAGGAGAAGGTGGCGCAGCTCTTCGGCAAGGAGCTCAACCGCAGCGTGAATCCCGACGAAGTGGTGGCCGTGGGGGCCGCCATCCAGGCCGGTGTGCTGGCCGGGGATGTGAAGGACGTGCTGCTCCTGGACGTGACTCCGCTCTCCCTGGGGATCGAGACGCTCGGGGGCGTGATGACCCGGCTCATCGACCGCAACACGACCATTCCCACGCGCCGCAGCCAGATCTTCTCCACCGCCGCGGATACCCAGCCCCAGGTGGAGATCCGCGTCCTGCAGGGCGAGCGCGAGATGGCCACGGACAACCGGGAGCTCGGACGCTTCATTCTCGACGGCATTCCGGCGGCGCCCCGAGGCGTTCCGCAGATCGAGGTGACCTTCGACATCGATGCCAACGGAATCCTCGGCGTCTCCGCCCGGGACAAGGCCACCAGCAAGGAGCAGTCGATCCGGATCGAGGGCTCCGGGGGCCTCGAGAAGGGGGAGATCGACCGCATGGTCGGCGAGGCCGAGAGCCATGCCAAGGAGGACCAGGCGCGACGGGAGGTCATCGAGAAGCACAACCAGCTCGACTCCATGATCTACGGTGCCGAGAAGACCCTGGGCGAGAACCGGGATAAGGTCCCCGAAGACCTCTGCAAGACCGTCGAGGGCGTGCTGGCCGAAGCCCGCAAGGACCTCGAGTCCGAGGACGTCGCCCGACTCGATGCGGCTCGTCAGCGGGTGGAGCAGGAGATGCACAAGGTCGCCGAGGTGCTCTACAAGTCCCAGGCGGGAGAGTCGGCGGGTGCAACCGCCGCGGCCTCCGAGAGCCCCTCGGACGAGGGCGACGACGTGATCGACGCCGAGTACACGGAAGAGAAGAGCGACGACTGACCGTCGCAGGAGCAACGGTGGCCACCCGCAGACAACAGGAGCCCCTCGGTGAGTTCTTCGGTGAGTTTTCGGAGCGGTTGCGCGGCGACTGCTGGCAGCCCCTGCTCGACGTCTTCGAGACCGAGAAGGCGGTCGTCGTCCGCGTAGAGCTGGCTGGCGTACGCCGGGAGGACCTGCGTCTTTCCGTGGAGGCAGAAACGCTGCGCATCCGTGGCGTGCGCCGTCCCCCGGAGCACAGCGAAGAGCTCGAACGCCTGCACCAGATGGAGATCGCCTTCGGGCCTTTCGAGCGCAGCGTCCGCATCGCCATCCCCTTCGACCGTGACCAGGTCTCGGCGAACCTCGAAGACGGCTATCTGAGCGTGATCCTGCCCAAGCGCACCGCGCGCTCCATCGAGGTGAAGCGATGAGCGGGCGCGGCGCCTCCGACGAGCTGCCCGAAGCCATCGGCTCCGAGGCCCACACCGGCGCCACCGAGGTGGCCGTGGACACCGGGGCCGAGCCCCTGGAGGGGGAGGCCACGGGCATCGACCTGCCCGACGTGCTGCCGGTCCTGCCCCTCAAGAACACCGTGCTCTTTCCGTATCTGCTCAACCCCCTGCTGGTGAACTCCCAGCGCTCACAGCGGTTGATCGACGCGGTGCTGCTCACGCCCCAGCGCCTGATGCTCTGCACCGCCGTGCGGCGCTCGGTGGAGGGCAGTCCCGGGCCCGACGACGTCTATCGCACCGGCACGGTGCTGCGCATCGTCAAGATGCTCAAGTTTCCCGACGGGTCCTACCGGCTCCTGGTGCAGGGGGTGGTGCGGGCCCAGGTGGAGGACTTCGTCTCCCAGGAGCCCTTCCTCTCGGGTCGCATCCGGCATCTCGCCGAGACCGGCGACCCGGACTCGGTGGAGATCACCGCCCTGGTCCGCAACGTCCGCGACCAGTTCTCAGCGGTGGTGGCCGAGAGCACGCGCCTCTCGGACGACCTCCAGATCCTCGCCGCCAGCATCGGGGAGCCCTCCCGCCTGGCGGATCTCGTGGCCTCGAACCTCGACGTGGACGTGGCCACCAAACAGGCGCTGCTCGAAGAGGTGGACCTCGGGTCTCGCTTGAAGCGCGTGGTCTCGGAGCTCACCCGCTCGCAGCAGGCCATGAAGATCGAGACGGAGATCCGCGAGAAGGTCCAGAGCGAGATGGGCAAGACCCAGCGCGAGTACATGCTGCGTCAGCAGCTCGAAGCCATCCGCCGGGAGCTCGGGGAGAGCGAGGACGAAGGGGCCGAGGCGGACCAGCTGCGCGAGCAGATCGAGGCGGCGGGCATGCCGGAGGAGGCCCAGAAGCAGGCCCTGCGCGAGCTGGAGCGTCTCGCCCAGACCCCGGCTGCGGCCGCGGAGCATGGCGTGATCCGCACCTACCTCGAGTGGCTGGTGGAGCTTCCGTGGTCGAAGCTGAGCGAGGATCAGCTGGACGTGGCCGTGGCCCGCCGCATCCTGGACGAGGATCACTACGATCTCGACAAGGTCAAGGACCGCATCGTCGAGTACATCGCGGTGCTCTCGCTCAAGCGGGACCTGAAAGGGCCGATCCTCTGCTTCGCAGGACCGCCGGGTACCGGGAAGACCTCCCTGGGCCGCTCCATCGCCCGCGCTCTCGGCCGCGAGTTCGTGCGCGTCTCCCTGGGAGGGGTTCGCGACGAGGCGGAGATCCGCGGCCACCGTCGCACCTACGTGGGTGCGCTGCCCGGGCGCATCGTCCAGGGCCTGCGCAAGGCGCGGTCTCGCAATCCGGTCTTCCTGCTCGACGAGATCGACAAGGTGGGGACGGACTTCCGGGGCGACCCGTCCTCGGCGCTTCTCGAGGTCCTCGACCCCGAGCAGAACCACGCCTTCAGCGACCACTACGTCGAGGTGCCCATCGATCTCTCCCAGGTGCTCTTCATCGCCACCGCCAACTGGATGGATCCGGTCCCCGCCGCCCTGCGCGACCGGATGGAGGTGATCGAGCTACCGGGCTACACCGAGGAAGATCAGGTCGAGATCGCACGGCGCTTCCTGCTTCCGAAGCAGCGAGAGGCCAACGGGCTGGCCGACCATCCCGTGGAGATCCCCGACGACACCCTGCGGGCGCTGCTGCGCAGCTACACCCGGGAGGCCGGGGTCCGCAACCTGGAGCGCGAGCTCGGCTCGGTGCTGCGCAAGATCGCGCGGCGCGTGGCCGAGGAAGGGCAGGTGGCGCCGGTCACGGTGCGGCCGGAGGATCTCGCCGAGATGCTGGGACCGGTGCGCTTCGAGCCCGAGCTCGCCGAGCGGGCGGGGCGGCCCGGGGTTGCGGTGGGCCTGGCCTGGACGCCTGCGGGGGGGGAGATCCTGTTCGTGGAGTCCACGCGCATGCCCGGCAGCGGCAAGCTCAAGCTCACCGGCTCGCTGGGGGACGTGATGCGAGAGTCGGCAGAAGCGGCGCGTTCCTGGCTGCGCAGTCCCGGAAGCCAGTTCGATTTCGAGTCCGGGAGCTTCGAGCGCTCGGATCTCCACCTTCACGTGCCGGCCGGCGCGGTCCCCAAGGACGGGCCCTCCGCCGGGGTGGCCATGGTGACCTCCCTGGCCTCGCTGATGACCGGACGGACCGTGCGCCCGGACGTGGCCATGACCGGCGAGATCACCCTGCGCGGCAAGGTGCTGCCGGTGGGGGGGATCAAGGAGAAGCTGCTGGCGGCCAAGCGGGCGGGCATCCGCATGGTGGTGCTCCCCGAGCGCAACCAGCGGGACGCCGAGGAGATCCAGCCGGAACTCCTCAAGGGACTGGATCTGCGCTATGTCGGGACGATCGATGACGCCCTCTCCGAGACCCTGGCAGCGAACGGCCGCTGATCGCGGCGTGCGGGCCCTGATGGCGGCGCTGCTCGGGCTCGCCCTCGCCTCGAGCGCCTGCGTGACCCGCGGGACCTACCACGAGGCGACCCGGGAGCGCGACCGGCTCCAGGCCGAGAACTCGAGCCTCGGCGAGCGCGTGACGCTGCTGCAGGCTTCCAACGAGGCCCTGAGCGCCGAGCGGGTGGAGCTCATCGACGCCATCGAGACCCTGCGGGTGACGCAGACCGAGCTCGAGGGTGGCGTGCGCGAGCTCGAGGCGCGCCACGCCCAGGCCTCGGAGGCCCTGGCCGAGCGCGAGGCGCAGCTGGGGGAGCTCCAGCAGATGCGGGGGAGCTACGAGGGGCTGATCGAGGATCTGGAGTCGGAGGTGCAGGCGGGTCAGATCCAGATCGAGAGGCTGCGCGACGGCCTCCGCCTCAACCTCTCGAACGAGATCCTCTTCGCCTCCGGCTCGGCGGCCCTCAACGAGGGCGGGCGGGAGGTGCTCTCCCGCGTGGCCGCCCGGCTCACGGAGCTGCGCGATCGCGTGGAGGTCCAGGGTCACACGGACGACGTCCCCATCGCCCGGGGTCCGTTCAAGAGCAACTGGGAGCTCGCGGGCGCTCGCGCCGCGGGTGTGGTGCGCTGGCTCGAGTCCCAGGGGGTCGGCCCGAAACGCCTCTCCGGCGTCTCCTTCGGGGAGTTCCACCCGGTGGCGCCCAACGACTCTCCGGAAGGTCGCGCGCGCAACCGGCGCATCGAGGTGCGCCTGCTGCCGGACCGTGCCCCCTCCGGCGAGGCGCCTCCCGCCGACCGGGAGTGACCTCCTCCCGGCGAGCTCGGGAGAGCCTCGAGACGGTCTTCCGGGCGGGTCTGCGCGCGGTGGACGCCGCCGAATGTCTGCGGCGCGCGATTCGGCGGGAGGCGGGGGATCTGCGCCTCGCCGGCGAACCGCTCCTGCCCGGCATGCGCCTGCGGGTGCTGGCGGCGGGCAAGGCGGCGGCGGCCATGGCCGGTCCCCTCGAGCAGCAGCTCGGAC
This sequence comes from Myxococcota bacterium, assembly GCA_039714895.1. Classification (GTDB taxonomy): domain Bacteria; phylum Myxococcota_A; class UBA9160; order UBA9160; family DASRUS01; genus JBDLIK01. The sequence goes on from JBDLIK010000163.1 coordinate 7,069, forward strand.
AGCGGATCGCGGTCGGCCTCTGCGTCACCAAGGAGGGCCACGGCGGGCCCCTGCAGCGCTTCGCCTTGCACGAGGCCGGTCACCCGATCCCGGATGCGCGAAGCGTTGCCG
>JBDLIK010000164.1:0-7170 GCA_039714895.1 Myxococcota bacterium
GGCTGGCCCCGGCGGGTCGCCTCGGCGTACATGGCTGCGGGTCTCGGTACGCTGCTCCTCGGGTTGGTGATCGCGCTCTCCTGGATCGGCTTCCTGCCCCTGGCGGGGCTGCTCACCTTGCTCGGCGTGAGCGGCGACACGGTGTTCTCGGTGTTTCGGGTCGCGAGCGCCTTCATCGTCTTCTCGCTGCTGTGGATGCTGCTCTGGGGCTTCACGGTGGGCCGCGCCCGGCTGGAACGCACCCACGTCCAGATCGAGCTCGACGGGCTGCACGAGGACCTGCGTGGGCTTCGCATCGTGCAGATCTCGGACCTTCACATCGGCAACGTGCTGATGGGAGAGCGTCTCTCGCGGGTGGTGGAAGCGGTCAATGCGCTCGATCCCGACCTGGTGGCGCTCACCGGTGACCTCTTCGACTTCGACCCACGCCACGTGGAGGACGGAGCCCGTCGTCTGGCGGCCCTGCACGCCCGGCACGGTGTCTTCGTCGTGCTCGGAAACCACGACGTGTACACGGGCACCGAGATCGTCGTCGAGGCCCTCGGCCGCCAGGCCCCGGAACTGCGGCTGCTGCGCGACGAGCGCGTGCGGCTGCCGCTTCCGGCGCCGCTCTACCTGGTGGGAGTCGACGACCCGGGCCGCAACTGGACGGCCCAGGGCCTCGAGCTCGAGGCCCTGACCGAGCTCGGCACCAGCCACCCGGAGGACGGGCCCAGCGTGCTGCTGGTGCACCGCCCCGAGGCCTTTCCCCAGGCGGCGCGCCTGGGCTTCCCACTGGTGCTGGCCGGGCACACCCACGGCGGGCAGATCGCCCTCCCCACGCCGGGCGGCCGCTGGAACCTCGCGCGGATCATCACGCGCTTCGTACGCGGCGTCTATCAGGAGAACGGCTCGACGCTCTACGTGAACCGAGGCGCCGGCTTCGGCGGGCCAGCTCTGCGTTTCAACTGCCCACGCGAGATCGCCACCATCGAGCTCGTCTAGCCAGTTGTGGGTCCGCCCGCTGGCGAAGCCAGCTCGCACCACAGGCTTCGCTCGGCTCCGCAAGGCGGCGAAGCCGCCGCGCAGCGAGCCGAAGGCGAGCGAAGTGCGGGCCCCCGCCGGATGGGCTGCGCGCGCCTCCGGCGCTTGCACTATCGTCGCCCCATGTGCGAGCCGACGGATCGGGTTCGCAGCCTCACGGCCGTGATCGCGCTCTCCCCCGCCGTATGTGATCCTGCTCGCCAACAAGCGCGTCTTCCATCTCCGGGAGCGCTACCGCGAGCTGCGCGCCTTCCGTCTCTGGGCGCGGGAGGCTCCGGGGCTGGGGAACTACCGCAAACGGGTGGGCATCGTGGGCGCCTCGCGCATCGGCCGGCGCCTCATCGAGCTGCTGCGTCCCTTCGACCTGGAGCTCTGCCTCTCGGATCCGACGCTCTCGGAGGCGGCGGCCCGGGCCCTTCAGGTGGAGCCGATGGAGCTCGATGCGCTGCTAGCATGCTGCGACGTGGTGAGCCTGCACGCACCGCTCCTGCCCGCGACCCGTGGCTTGCTCGACGCCCGCCGCCTCGGTCTGCTGCGAGACGGCGCGACGCTCGTCAACACCGCTCGGGGCGGGCTGGTGGACGCCGCGGCGCTCGAGGCCGAGCTCTGCTCCGGACGCATCTCGGCCGTACTCGACACCACCGAGCCCGAGGTACTGCCCGAGGACTCACCGCTCTACACGCTCCCGAACGTCTGGCTCACCCCACACATCGCCGGCTCCCTGGGCCCAGATACCGAGCGCATGGTCGACCTCGACGAGATCGAGCACTTCGTGCGCGACGAGCCGCTCGCCCACGAGGTGCGCGCCGAGGACTGGGAGATCGTGGCGTGAGCGGGGGACCGTTCGCAGGAGTGCGGATCGTGGACCTCACCACCATGATCTCGGGCCCCATCGCCACGCGCATGCTGGCCGACCAGGGCGCCGACGTCATCAAGGTGGAGGCTCCCGGGACCGGAGACCTCACCCGGCAGCTCGGCGGCCGCCGAGGCGGGATCTCGGCGGTCTTCGCCACGAGCAATCGCAACAAGCGCTCGGTGGTGATCGACCTCAAGCATCCGCGCGGGCGCGAGATCCTGGACCAGCTGGTGACGGGCGCCGACGCCTTCGTGCAGAACTTCCGCCCCGGCACCGCTCTGCGCATGGGGATCGGGGAGACGGCCCTGCGCCAGCTTCGGCCGGACCTCGTCTACGTATCCATCTGCGGCTTCGGCGAGACGGGCCCTTACGCGCACAAGCGCGTCTACGATCCCGTGATCCAGGCGCTCTCTGGACTCGCGCATGTGCAGCGGGATCGGACGTCCGGGAGCAATCGGCCCCGCATGGTCCGCACCATCGTTCCCGACAAGGTCACCGCGCTGACCGCCGCACAGGCGATCAGCGCGGCGCTGTTCGCCCGGGAGCGCACGGGCGAGGGCAGTCACGTCCGGCTCGCCATGCTCGACGCCATGGTGGCGTTCCTGTGGCCCGAAGGGATGGCCGGCCTCACCTGGCGCGGCGAGGAAGCGACGGGCAGCCGTTACATGCTGGCCCAGGACCTCGTCTTCGAGACCGCCGACGGCTACCTCACCACCGGGGCCGTCTCCGACGCCGAGTGGCGCGGGCTCGTGCGCGTGCTCCAGCGTCCCGAATGGCTGGAGGATCCGCGGTTCCAGACACCGGGCGGCCGGGTGGCCCACGCCGGCGAGCGGCTCGCGCTGACACAGGAGGTGCTGCGCACCCGCCCGAGCGCCCACTGGCTGGAGCGCCTCGATGCCGAGGGCGTCCCCTGCGCGCCGGTGCTCTCGGTGGCGGAGGTGCCCGAACACCCGCAGGTGGTTGCCAACGAGCTGATCGTCGAGAGCGAGCACCCGGCCGCGGGCCCGATGCGCCAGCCCCGGGCGGCGGCGCGCTTCGGCGCGCCCGCCGAGGAGGTGCTTGCCCCTTCGCCGACCCTGGGCGAGCACACCGACGAGGTGCTGGCGGAGCTCGGTCTCGGCGAGGCGGAGATCCACGAGCTGCGCGCATCCGGCGCGGTCTCCTGAACCCTCTGGCTGCACCGGTCAGGCCGGAGGAGTTCCTGCCGGGGGCAGATGAACCTCGCGCTGGGGGAAGGGGATCTTGATCCCCTCGCGGTCGAAGCGCAGCTTCACGTCCCGCGTCAGATCCCAGTAGACGTCCCAGTAGTCGGTCGTGAGGGCCCAGGGCCGCACGACGAACTCGACCGCCGAGTCGGCCAGCTTGTGGACCTTCACCATGGGCGCGGGATCTCGGAGCACCTTCTCGTGGGCGCCCACCACCTCGTGCAGCACTCGCTCCACCCGCTCGATGTCCTCCTGGTAGCCGACGCCGAACACCAGGTCGACCCGGCGGGTGCTCTGGGCGGTGACGTTGCGGATGACATCCCCCCAGATGCGGCTGTTGGGCACGATCAGGGTCTGGTTGTCGAAGGTGTGGATCGTGGTGGAGACGAGGCTCATGTTGCGAACGCTACCCGAAACGCCCGCCGCCTCGATCACGTCGCCCACGTCGAAGGGCCGATACAGCAGGATCATGGCGCCCGCCGCGAAGTTCGAGAGGCTGTCCTGGAGCGCGAAGCCGACGATGAAGCCGGCGATGCCCAGGCCGGCGAGGAGCGGGCCGATCTGGAAGCCGAGCTGGGACAGCGCCACCAGCACGCCGATGGCCATCACCAGCCGGGAGGACCACGAGACCAACGTGTCTCGCAAGAGCTGGGAGAGGCTCACCTTCGAGCTGCGCACGGCCCGCCTCACCAGGCGACTGGCGATGGCGGACAGCAGCCGGAATGCCGCGAGGATCAGCAGGAACATCAACGCCTTGAAGAACCAGCCAGGGCCGCGGGTGGCGAGAGACTCCTGGGTCTGCTCCCGCCAGCTGGCCAGCAGCGCCAGCAGCACCTGGGTGTCGAGGATGTCGGTGGTGAGCTCACCGGTGGTCTGGATCAGGAGCTTCTGGTAGGCGGTGGTCTCGAGATCGACCCGCACCATCTGCGCCACGGTGGCCGAGAGGTTGTCGGTCAGGCGGTCGAGTCTCACCTGGAGCTGCTGGATCTGGGCTTCCAGATCGGACCTCCAGCTCCTGGCTCTCCGCCTGGAGGGGGTCGGGCTGGACCTCCGCGGCGACCTCTGCCGCCGGCGCGTCCGCGGCCATTGCGCCGAGCGCGAAGAACGAGCCCAGCACGGCGAGGGCCAGCCCGCGTCGGATTTCGTGCGCCAAGGCTGCGGCCTCCCCGGCTACCCGTAGCGCACGCGCCACCCGGGGTGCACGCGACCGCTGCACGGCTGCTGCGCGCTTTGCGCACCCGGGCTGCCGGCTCAATCATCGGCAGCGATCCTCCGAAACGATGGGCACGGCGGGGCCGCACCGCCGGCCGCAACAGGCGGCGACACCCACACCACCCCCGAAGTCACAGATGCATTGTGATTTCAGATCGTTCCAGCGAGCCGCCGCGAAGGCAGGTGAGGCGCCAGCCGCACCGGCCCTTCCGCCGCACTCGCCGCACGGTGGAGCGCTGGCTGCGCGCTTGGCGGGGTCCCGCGGGTCGGACGCCCCTCGCGGAGCTCTGGCACGGAACCGGTCGCAAGACCTGGCTGATACCCTACGAGACCAGCTGGCGGGGCGCCGCTGTCGACGAGCCCCGCGGCTTCGACGATTCCTTCGGCGAGTCGCTCAGCCCGAGCGCGAACTCCTCCGCCACCGAAGCCGACGCCGCCTGAACTCACGACAGCTTGACGCGGCGGGCACCCCGTTCGGCTCGACGGGGTGGCGCGCCCGGTCGTCGCGCTGCACCCTGTCCGCAGGATGAGCCGCTGGATCCTGGTCTCTGCCCTGCTGGGAACGCTCGGGGTGGTGCTCGGCGCCTTCGGAGCGCACGGGCTGCGGGAACGGCTCGACGCCGGTCAGCTGGCCAGCTGGCAGACGGCCGTCCAGTATCAGCTGATCCACGCGGTCGTGCTCCTCGCCCTCGGCCTCTTTGCGACCCACAGCGGTCGACCGCTGCAGCTGCCCGCCTGGCTCTTCACGCTGGGCATCGTGATGTTCTCGGGCTCGATCTACTGGCTGGTGCTGGGGGGGCCGCGCGCGCTCGGGCCGGTGACACCGCTGGGCGGGCTGTGCTTCATCGGGGGCTGGCTGTCGCTGCTGTGGCTCGCGCGCTCCTGAAGTCACGTCTACGTCCACGTCCGAATGTTGCCAGCGATTCCGCCGGGGGCCGGTGATCCTCCCCTGAAGTCCGGTGTCCCCAACACCGGGAGAGGAGGCACCAATGAGCCCCGTGGAGATCCGCTACGCGATCCGGTCCTGCTCGCTCGGCCGCCTGCTGGTGGCCGCCACGGCGCGTGGCGTCTGCAACGTTCGCTTTGGAGAGGAGGATCCCGGGCTCGAGAAGGGGCTCGCCGAGGAATTCCCGTTCGCGGTCCTGGCGCCTGGCGACGCAAGGGTCGAGGGCTGGTGTGCGGAGCTGGTGCGCTACGTGAATGGGGGGGTCCCGGAGCTCCGGGTGCCCTTCGACGTGCGGGCGAGCCGCTTCCAGCGCCGCGTGTGGGATGCCCTGCGCCGCATCCCGCGCGGGGCCACCCGCTCCTACTCGGAGCTCGCGCTCTCACTGGGCATGCCGGGGGGGGCGCGCGCGGTGGCGCGCGCGTGCGCGACGAACCCGGTGGCTGTGGTCGTTCCATGTCACCGGGTGGTGGCGAAGGACGGCGGCCTCGGGGGCTACCGCTGGGGGATCGCGCGCAAGCGGGCCCTGCTGGAAACCGAGGGTGCGGGGATGCTGGGGGTGGAGACCCGACACGGCGGACAGGGGGCGTGTGCTACCCCTCGGGCGTGAGCGAGCTCCTCGACGAACTGCTCGACCTTCTCGACCTGGAGGAGATCGAGCTCAACATCTTCCGGGGGCAGAACGAGTCCACCCGCCAAGGACGGCTCTTCGGCGGTCAGGTGGCCGCCCAGGCCCTGGTGGCGGCCGGGCGCACCACCGCGGGTCTACCGGCCCACTCCCTGCACGGATACTTCCTGCGCCCGGGAGATCCGTCCGTTCCGGTCCTCTACAGCGTCGACCGCATCCGAGACGGCCGCTCGTTCACCACCCGGCGCGTGGTGGCCCTGCAGCGGGGCAAGGCGATCTTCAACACCTCGATCTCGTTCCACGAGCCAGAGCTCTCCTACGAGCACCAGATCGCGATGCCCAAGGCACCGGACCCCGAAACCGTGCCGACCTGGGCCGAGCGCGTCCAGGAGATGATCGATCGTATCCCCGAGGAGGCGCGCAACTGGGCGCCGCGTCCCCGCCCCGTGGACCTGCGCCACGTGGAGCTGCCCACCTACCTGGGGGGCGAGCCGAGCCACGGGACCAGCCTGGTGTGGATACGCGTGCCCCGGGAGCTCGCGGACGATGCCCTGCTCCACCAGGCGCTGCTCACCTACGCGAGCGACTACTCGCTGCTCGACAACGTGGTGCGACCCCATGGACGCAAAGGCGAGCTCGGGCCGCTGATGATGGCAAGCCTCGACCACGCGGTCTGGTTCCATCGTCCCCTGCGCGTGGACGAGTGGCTGCTCTACGTGCAGGACAGCCCGGTAGCGTCTGGAGCCCGGGGCTTCGCGCGGGGCACGATCTTCACCCGCGCGGGGGAGCTGGTGGCATCGGTGGCCCAGGAGGGGCTCATGCGCCCGGCCCGCAAGCCGGAAGATCGCTCGCAATAGACCACCCGGCTCGTGCTCCGGGCCACCCACAACCGTGAGGTTCTGCGTCCCGCTGCTTGGGTTGCTGGGGCTGGCCATCGTCGGCAGCGATGGGGCCGCCGCGGAGCCCGTGCGCACCGTCTGCAGCGTGACCCTCCACTCCGACCAGGAGATCCGCAGCTTCCGGCGCCACCTTCCGGCGGAGGAGTACCGCTTCGTCGAGCTGACCGAGGCGACGGCGCTCGAGGGCGCCGGGCGGGACACAATGGATCCCGACGACTGGCTGGGTGCCGCCTGCGAGAGCGGCATCCGCTGCGACATCCTGCTGATCTCGGGGCACTTCGCAGGCAGCTTCTTCGGAAGCTCGGGCAAGACGCTCTCCTCGGGTGAGCTCGAGGAGCGGGCCTGCCGGCAGGACTGCCCGGGGATCCTCTCGCACCCCCAGGAGGTCTTCCTGCTGGGCTGCA
>JBDLIK010000165.1:0-7144 GCA_039714895.1 Myxococcota bacterium
TCCTGGCGCTGCCCGGACCGCTCCTCGGGTTGCGCGGCGTGGGTCGCGGGCGGGCGCTGGCCGCATTCGGCCTGGGACTCACCGGGGCGGTGCTGCCGCTCTTCGTCTACTTCGCCTTCCACGGCGTCCTCGGGGTCATGCTCCACAGCGGTCTGGTGCGCCCCTTCGTGGGCTATCTCCCCACCAGCGGGATCTCGCCGCTGGTGCCACTGGCCTGGTGGGAGCTCGGCGGGCTCGCGGGACCCGTGGCGTTCCCGTACATGCCCGAGCCTCTGTGGCGTCTGCTGCAGTTCCAGCGACTGCCCGGGCCCTCCCTGTACCCCGTCTACTGGTTTGCGGTGGAGCTCTTCGTGCGACTCCTCTACGGCTCGCTCGTGGTCGCGGGGGTCGCCGCCGGAGTCCATTGGCTGCGGGGCCGGCGCAGTGCGAGTCCCGACCCGGTGCTGCCGGCCTTTGCGGGGCTCGCTTTCGCGGTCGTGCTCTCGGCCTTCCCACGCGCGGACTACCCCCACGTGATCAGCGTGTACCCCCTGGTGGGGCTCCTGTTGGTGGCCCTCTGGGAGCGTTCGCTGGGACGCTCACGCTTGCTACCCGGCCCTCGGACTGCCGCGTACCTCGAGACCGCCGCCGTGGTCGTGCTGCTTGCCGGGGTGGGGGCATTGACCACGAGGAGCCACTCCTATTTCACGTATCCCCTCGAGCTCGAGCGGGCGAGCCTGCGCATCGATCCCACCCACGACTACGTGGAGTCGGTGGTGCGCTTCATCGACGACGAGGTGGGCGAGGGAGAGTCGCTCTTCGTCTTCGGTCACGAGGCCCAGTACTACTTCCTTACGGATCGCTACTACCCGTGGCGCTTCGTGCAGCTCTACCCGGGGCAGACGGGGGCCGGCGGAGGTTCGGAGCTGGTCGAGGTGCTCGAGGGCTCGCCGCCCCGCGTGATCATCCGGGGCACCCGCGGCATCCCCGGTGTCCCCGCGCTCAAGAGCGATGCGCCGCTTCTGGATCGCTGGGTGAAGGCCCACTATCTCGGCGATCCGCGTGCCTTCCAGCGCTATCTGCCCCCGAGCGGCTGGCCCCACCACGTGCTGATCCGGCTGCTCGCGCCGCGGGATCCCGAAGCCCTCCTCGGTGCGCGTCAGGAGGCGGCGGGAAGCGGCGCCAGCCAGCGTCGGAACAGCAGGGCGGCTCCGAGGTAGCAGGCGGCGCCGGCCAGGAAGACCGCCGTGTAGCCGATCTCGATGGCCAGGACGATGGAGAGGACCGAGGCCAGCACCGAGGTCGATCCGTTCACCCCCCAGACCCAGGGCACCAGCGCGTGGCCCTCGCGTGCACCCAGCACCCGGATCGCCGAGGGGAAGGCCATCCCCATGAAGAAGGCCGGAACCGCGACGATCAACACGCTGGCCGTGAGTCGGGCCAAGAGAGGGAATCCCAGCAGCGCCCGGATCAAGGGCGGCAGCAGCAGCGCCTGCACCAGCAGGATGAGCCCCGCCAGCATCAACACGCGGGGTAGCCCCTGCTCGACCCGCGCCACGCTGGGCCGCCCGCCCACGTAGCTCCCGATCCCCGAGGCCAACAGCATCGAGCTCAGGATCAACGAGAGCGAATAGACCGGCTTGCCGAGCAGCAGGATCAGGCGCTGGATGAGCCCCACCTCGATCAGGATGTAGCCGAGGCCGAGGCAGGTGAAGTAGCCCAGCATCGCGCCGGTGCGCCGACCCTGCAGCGCGCCCGCCCGCAGCCAGAGCGGGACTCCCACGGTGGCCGCCAGCAGGATCGCGACGGCCAGGGAGAGCTGCACCAGCATCCGGGTCGCCTCGATGTTGGCCTGGAACCCCTCGGGCGAACCCACCGTGCCGAGGCCCAGCATCGATGCGGCCTGGGTCGAGGGTCGCACCATGTTGAAGAAGAACGGCCGCTCGTCCGAGACGGGCGCGAGATCCAGACCGCTCCAGCCCCCGGGGCGCCCGTCCCCTTGCCACGCCGCCAGGCCCTGTCCGACCAGCGGGTCGCGGACCGTGTCGGGCGTGAGGGCGCACAGGGCACGGGTCTCGTCGCAGAAGGCATCGAGTGTCTCGATGTCCTCCGGCGTGAAGGGGCTCTTCTTCATGAGCAGCACCACCACGCGGCTGCGCTGGACCTTGGTCGGCGGCGTGATCACCAACGCCGCGTGGCGGCGCGGATCCTCGACGCCTGCCTCCCTCCAGGCCCCGAGCCCGGTAGCCAGCAGTCGGGGCGTCTCGAGGGGGTGCCAGCGCGCGACCGAGAGCAGCCCGTCCTCGCTCAGATGGTCGTAGTAGTCCCGGAAGGCATCCTGCGTGTAGAGGAGATTCTCGGTGAGGGCGAACGCTCCCGCCGCCGACGCCGCCCAGGTGTCGATCAGCGACGCCAGGATGATGTCGAAGCGCCCGTCCGAATTGGCGATGTAGCTTCGGGCGTCGCCCACCACAGTCTCGACCCGGGGATGGGAGTAGATATGGTCCGTGAAGTCGCCGTACACCTCGTTCGCCATGCGCACGACGAGCGGGTTGACTTCGACGGCCCAGACCCGCTCGTGACCATGACCCAGAGCCACCAGCACGTCGCGTCCCCCGCCACTGCCGATGATCAGGACCTTGGCTTTCGGCTGCAGCCGGTGGGTGACCGAGTTCCAGTCCTTCCGATGCCACTGGGGGTCCTCCATCTCGATGCCGGCGCCGACCATCTCCGTTGCAACACTGTTGTCGATGATGATCTGCCGGGACCGATAGCGGTAGATGGTCTTCCGCTCCTCGGCGTCCACCCCCACCATGGAGAACGAGTTCCAGAAGACGGGCTCCGAAGCGACTACCAGCGCGGGCTTGCGCAGTCGCAGCTCGTTGAATGCGCTCTGGGGCACCGCCAACAGCCCCAGCAGCGCCGCACCGACGAATGCGTAGGGCACGAAGCGTCCCCGACCGAGGGCGCCAGCGAAGGGGATCGTGGCCGCTGCGGCGACGGCTGCTCCCAGCAGCATCGTCTTCGGGCCGCCCAGTAGACCGAGCCCGGGCACCACGAGGACCGCCCCGGCCGCCGAGGAGACCAGATCCGTGGCGTAGAGCCGGTTCGCCTGGGCGGCGCCGTGCTGGAGCAGCAGCGAGATGCACACCCCCGACGCGAAGAACGGAACTGCGAGGATCAAGTACTCGATCCCCACGACCAGGAGGCCACGCTCCAGCGGCAGGCCCACGGCGGTGAGGGCCGGCGCGACGCCCAGATAGAGGTAGAAGTAGAAGCAGAGGGGGATGGCTGCGGCGAGCAGGGTCCCGTAGCGAGCCAGCTGCCCGTCGAGTCGCTCGCGGGAGAATGCCTCGGGACGCAAGAAGACGAAAACGCCACTCACCGCGAACCCGAACAGCGCCAGCGAGATGGCGAGGAAGGCCCCGTGGTAGTACTGCACCACCGAGAAGAGTCGGGTGAGCGCCACCTGGGTGAAGAGCGTCACGCCCGCGAAGGCGCCGATGGCGAAGAAGTGACGTCGCGACATCAAGGCTCAGAATCCGTGGTGGGTCAGCGGACCACCCTACGCCACTCCGGAGCCTCCCGAGCCGCGCCGCCAGCCATGGTGTGCGAACGTATCGTGTGGGAAGGGGGATCGCTAGTCGCCGGCGACGTCGTCGTCCGGGACATCGGTGAAGACGTGGGAACGAGCGCGCATCCATTGACAGCGAAGAGGCGCCATCGGCCAAGGGTCACGAGTGGGCTGGACGCGTCGCCCCCGGCGAGCGAGCCGACTGCTACGCTACCGCCATCGTCAGGTCGTTGAACGTGCGAACCCGCATCCAGAAGCTGGCGCTCTTCCTGCTGAGCCTCTTCCTCTTCCTGGGGGCGGCCGAGGCGGTGTTCCGCATCTTCTCCCCGGAGCGCTACCACGTCTGGCCGCCCCGCTTCGAGGCACGGTTCCGAGTGCACGACAGAGTGGATGGCATCGAGGGCGACTCCCAGCTCACCATCAACTCCTTCGGTGTCCGTGGCGACGAGTACGCGGCCCGGACCCGCTACCGAATCCTCGCCATCGGTGGCAGCACCACGATCTGCAGCTATCTGGACGATCTCGAGACATGGCCGCATCTCGTCCAGGTGAGCCTCAACGAGGCACTGGGCCCGGGAGCCGTGTGGGTCGGGAACGTGGGGCGGGCGGGACACACGACCGTGCAGCACAAGGTGCAGGTCGAGAAGTTGCTTGCCCAGCACCCCGAGATCGATGCGGTAATCCTGCTGGTGGGAATCAACGACATGCTCGCCTTCGCGGGGCGGGCCCTCGAGGCACGCACCGGCTCCCGCGACCGCCCCCTCTCTCTCGACAAAGATCCCCGGGCGGGTCTGCGCATCGCATTCAGCGTGATCCCACTGCCCGAGGATGCCCCGTGGTACCAGCGCACCTTGGTGGGGCGGCTCTCCCAGCTGCTCGCGGGAGGCCTGGCAGGCCTGCCGGCTGGGCTTCCCGAGCAGGACGAGGTGGGCACCCTCTTTCTCCGGGCCCGGGAGCACCGCCAGCAGGCGGGCTCCTGGCATCCGCTGCCGGATCTCGACGCGCCGCTGCGTGCCTACCGGCGGAACCTCGAGACGATCTTCGAAACGGCCGCGGCGTTGGGGGACCGGGTGATCTTCCTGACGCAGCCGACTCTGTGGCGGAGGGGTCTCCCGGAAGAAGAGCGAACGCTGCTGTGGATGGGCGGGCCTCCGCTATTCCGGGCTCGACCCGAGGCACCCTACTACACCGTCGAGGCCCTCGCCGCCGGCATGGAACGATACAATCAGCTCCTGCTCTCCGTGTGCCGCGAGCGGAACGTCGAGTGCATCGACGTAGCCCGGACGCTTCCGAAGGACCGGACCGTCCACTGGGACGACGCCCACTTCACGGAGCTGGGAGCGCGACGGCTCGCGGAGCGGGTGGCGACCCACCTGCTGGAGACCCCGCCGCTGGCGGAAATGGCTCGTTCCGCGCGAGACGGCTGACGCTCGGTGCGCTCTCGCTGGCTTCAGGTCCTGGTGCTGGGGGCGATCACCACGCTCGTGGTCCTCCAGTACGGTCCCGCCGTACACCCTCTCATCGAGGACCGGGCCTTCTTCGTCTATCTCGGCCAGCAGATCCTGCGGGGCGAGCCGATCTACCAGACGAGTTTCATGGGCTACCCCCCGCTCGGTCCCCTGGCCAGCGCTGCCACCATGGTGGTGGGGGGGGTGCTCGGACTGCCCACGTACCTGGCGCCGCGTCTCGGTGGCATCGCCGCCATGGTGTTCTGCGTGATCCTGCTCTCCCTGTTCGTACGCCGCGCCCTCACGAGTCCCTGGGCGGGAGCGCTGGCCGGTCTGGTGTTGCTGAGCTTCGCGCAGCTGGGACGCTTCTCGGTCGGAACGCTCGAGCCCAAGACCCTCGTGGTGGCTCTCGAGATTGCGACGTTCCTGGCTCTCCAGCGGCGCCGCTGGGGCGCCGCCGGCTTGGCCTCGGCGTTCGCCGCGAGCGCCTGGCAGCCCGCCGCCCTGCTGTCGGTGGTCTCCTTCGCCGTTGTGCTGTATGGCGGTCGCCGGCAGCTACGCCCAGCCGTGCGGCGATTCGCCACCGGGGTCGCGATCGCGACGCTCCCCACGGTCCTCTACGTCACGCTCACGGAGTCCTGGATCGAGTTTCTCCAGCGCTGCATCGTGATCCATCTGGACTGGCGCGCCCCTGCCCTTGGCGAGAGTCCGCTCGGCTGGATCAGGGGGTCGCTGCGCGATTATGCAAACGAGCGCCTCTTCCTGGGGGTCGCGCTGGTCTCCTTTGCGGTCTTCGCCATCCGCTCGCTGCGGCGCCCCGCGCTGGGCTACTGGGTGCACCCACGCCTCGGCGGAGTTCCGCTGGCGACCGCGGTCTGGGCGATCTGGAACACAGTCGAGTTCACAGGCCCCCTCGACCTCTTCACCCTGCTCCCCCTGGTGGCGTTCTGGGTGGCCTGGGGGGCCTGGCGTGCGGTCGTCACGCTCGGAAGGCGCCTCCCCCGGGGTCCCGTGCGCAGTCGCGTGCTCGGGAGCGTGGTCGCGCTCGGGCTCGTCGGTACCGCGCTCTACGGAGCCGCCGACGCCTTCCTCTACGAGCCCGCCATCACCCTCGATGAGCAGCGCGCTGCGGTAGAGGAGATCCGCGCCACGGCAGAAGGCCCGGTGATGGGCTTCGGCGCCGAGGAGTTCTACGCCCTGACGCAGACGCGATCCCCGCTCCCCTTCGTGCACCTGAACGTCGTCTTCGAGCCCTTCGTGAGCCTCGTCGAGCCCGCCGGCTGTTCCGGGCTCCTGCGCCGCATCCTGGAGGCCCGCGCCGTGGTGATCGTAGATGAGAACATCTATCAGGGACCCTGCGCGCGCGGGATCGGGCACCGTCTCGTGGCGCGCGGCTATCAGATGCGCAGCATCGGGTTCGACAAGCGCGAGCACTGGCACTTCCGCTCCCGACCCGAGGACGTGCAACGCCTCACCTGGCACGTCTATCGGCCCAAGCCGCGCCCCTGAGGCCGGACGGGAGTCGCCCCAGCGACGAGCTGATGCAGCTGTTAGGATCCCAACGAGTGCGGCGATCCCGAGAGACTTCGACTCCGACGCCTCCCAGAGTGTCTCCGAAGGTGCCGCTGTGCGCTGCCCTTCTGACACTCTCGCTGTTCTGCCAAGCGTGCAAAGAGCCGTCTCCACCGCGTCTCGTGCTGCTCTACGCGCCGTGTACGGTGAACAAGGATTACCTCTCACCCTACGACGAGAGCGTCGACTTCACCCCGCACCTCGCTGCTTTCTCCCGGAAGTCCTTCGTATTCAGACGACACCAGACCGAAGCAGGCCAGTCCGGGCCAGCCTATGCGTCGATCTTCAGCGGTGCCCAGGCCGACCGCCACCAGGTCTACACGCTCCCGACTCGGCTTCGGGACGACGTGTACGTCATGGCCGAAGCGTTCGCCGAGGCCGGATACGAGACCTTCTACTGGGTGGGTCACCCCGCCGCATCCGCCGCGCTGAACTATCACCAGGGCGTCGCGGATGGAAACACTGTCAATGGATATCTGCGGGCGAGCAACCCGCGCTTCCTCGAGATCCTCCGGAGGCTCGCCTCGGACGAGGACTACAAGGCCTTCGTGGTGACCACGCCGGTGCTGAC
>JBDLIK010000166.1:0-7133 GCA_039714895.1 Myxococcota bacterium
GGCCGGTTTCAGGTCAAATGGACCCTCTTGCAGAGCTTGCTGCAAACTGCCGCCTCGCATCCGGCGCATCACCAGGTAGGCACCGTCGGGATCGCGCCAATAGTCATACAAGGGGACGATGTGCAGGTGTTCCAGCCGGGCAACCAGCTGAGCCTCCATCTCGAAGGATCGGATGAAGTCCGGATGGTTGGCGAAGCCGGGAAGGATCACCTGGCCCGCAACGTCGTGCTGCGTTGCATCGCGCGGGATCGGCGTATCTGCGGGGCCCACGGCGACTATCTTCCCGTTGTGCACGATCAGAACGCCGTTTTCGATGGCGTTCATTGTCTGTCGGCTGATGCTGACCCGCTCGGCCAGTGCCTGTGGGACGGTTGCGTACTGCGTGCCGACCACGACGGGGAGCATCGCCGGGATGCTCGCCGAGCGCTACGACGGGCGCTTCGAAGGGCTGGTCTCCCAAGCGAAGGGCTCGGCCGAGCGGCTGGCGAAGCTCGAGAGCCAGAACCCGGCAGGGAGCGTGAAGGACCGCATCGGGCTGGCGATGATCGAAGCGGCAGAGCAGGACGGCCTGATCCAGCCGGGCCAGACCGTGATCGTGGAGCCCACCAGCGGCAACACGGGCATCGCTCTCGCCTTCGTCGCCGCCGTCAAGGGCTATCAGTGCATCCTCACCATGCCCGAGACCATGAGTCCCGAACGCCGCATCGTGCTGCGCGCCTTCGGTGCCCGGCTGGTGCTCACCGAGGGTCCCAAGGGCATGCGCGGTGCCATGGAGAAGGCGAACGAGATCGCCGACAAGATTCCCAACTCTTTCATTCCGCAGCAGTTCCGAAACCCCGCCAACCCCGAGGTCCATCGCCGGACCACCGCCGAGGAGATCTGGACCGACACCGACGGCAAGGTGGACGCGATCGTCGCGGGGGTCGGGACCGGCGGCACCATCACGGGCGTTGCCCAGGCCCTCAAGGAACGCAGGCCCACCTTCCAGGCCATCGCGGTGGAGCCCGAGGCCAGCCCGATCCTGTCGGGAGGCTCGCCCGGCCCCCACAAGATCCAGGGGATCGGAGCGGGCTTCGTCCCGGATGTGCTCGACCGCGACCTCGTCGACGGGGTCATCACGGTCAGCAACGACGCCTCCTTCGAGATGGCCCGCCGGCTCGCCCGAGAAGAGGGCCTGCTCTGCGGGATCTCCTCCGGGGCCAACGTCACCGCGGCAATCGAGTACGCGCGCAAGCCCGGAAACGAGGGGAAGCTCGTGGTGGCGATCATCCCGAGCTTCGGAGAGCGCTATCTCAACACCGACCTGTTCGAGGCGTATCGCTACGAGGGGAGCGACGAGGTCTAACGACCCCGCGCGGTTGCTGAGCTTCGGGGAGAGCCGCCCCCGCGTCGATCCCACGGCGTGGCTCGCCTCCACGGCGGTGGTGATCGGAGACGTGGAGATCGGGCCCGACTCCAGCATCTGGTTCGGGACCGTCGTGCGGGGCGACGTACACTCGATCCGGATCGGCGCCCGGACGAACCTGCAGGACCAGTGCGTCGTTCACGTGACCCGCGACCGCTTCTCTGCTCGCATCGGGGACGAGGTGACCGTGGGCCACCGCGCCGTGGTCCACGGCTGCACGGTGGACGACGGGGCGCTCATCGGGATCGCCGCGGTGGTGCTGGATGGAGCGAGGATCGGCCCGGAAGCATGGGTGGGGGCCGGCGCCGTGGTGGCGCCGGGCACCGAGATCCCCGAGGCCAGTCTGGCGGTGGGGGTCCCCGCCCGCGTGGTGCGCCGCCTCTCCCGAGAGGAGCGCGAGCTCCAGCGTCGTCGCACCCTCGACTACGTGAAGACGGCCCGCGTGTATGCGAGGGAGACGCCGTGAGTGCTGACGACCCGGAGAGCGGAGGACGAGAGCGCAAGAAGGCGCTCTTCCGCCAGCGCATCCTCGAGGCCGCTCGGGAGGTCTTCTTCCGCGACGGCTTCATCACGGCGAACCTGGACGAGGTGGCCCAGATCGCCGGGGTCGCCAAGGGCACCCTCTACCGCTACTTCGACAACAAGGGAGAGCTCTACGTCGCCGTGCTCTCGCACAACGGCGAGATCTTCGAGAGCCGCATGCGCGAGGCCGCCCTGGCCAGGAGCTCGCCCGCCGATCAACTCCGCAGCGTCGGACGCTTCTACTTCGAGCATTGGACGCGCAACCGCGAGTACTTCCAGATCTTCTGGGCCCTCGACAACCAGGCGGTGATCGGTGAGCTGCCCCCGGGAGTGGTGGAGGAGGTGACCCGCCTCTGGGAGAACTGCCTGCGTATCCTGGCGGATGTCATCGAGCGTGGCGTGAAGGACGGTCACTTCGCGGCCTGCGACCCCTGGGAGGTGGCCAACATCCTGTGGACCGTCGCCAACGGTCTCATCCAGACCGAGCACGTGGCTCCCCGCCGCGAGCTGCGCCGCCGCAGCCTCGACCAGGTCTTCGCCGACATGATCGAGATCTTCCTGCGCGGCCTTGCGTGAGCTGGTCTTGGCGCGGGGGTCGAAGCCGGCCCTCGCAGAGGCTGGGCTCCATGGCTCGCTACGATCTCCGGGTCCGCTCTGGGCGTCGGAGCCCCCCGTCGCACTGCTGACGCAGCGCCGGGGTACACCACGACGGATGCCCGTGGAGGCTGCGCTTGACTTCCGCCCAGCCTCTGCGAGGGCCGGCTTCGAGGGAGCGATCCGGACTCTGCCGCGGGAGCCACTCAGCGCGGTTCGCGCAGGCCCGGGAGGCGGCGGTACCAGCCGAGGACGCCGGTGGTGGCGACGGCCAGCAGGAAGGCCCAGAGGAGCTTGCCGCGTACGGCCGCCCGGGCGATCTCCTTCGCGCGCGCCAGCTCGGCTTCGCTCAGCTCCTCGGGTCCGGGGGGCAGCGCGCGCGCGCCGGCGATCAGGTCCGGCAGCGCCATCAGCAGGGCGAGGCCCACGAATACCACTGCGAAGTACACCAGCATCAGGGTGAAGCGGGGCTGGAAGCCGACCGGACGTCGGCGCGGCGCTCGGGGGGCGGCCATCCCACGCAGCCTATGGATCCCGCGCCGGAGGGTCAAACCGCTCCGCTTGACCCTGCCGAGGGGGGGTCGTAGCCTGCGGCCTCGCCGTGGCGATGCCCTCAAAAGACGCACGTGACGATCATCTCGTCCTCGTGGACGCGGCCAATTGCGTCTATCGCGCCTTCTTTGCTCCCTATCCACCGCTGCGGACCTCCAAGGGCTTCCCCACGAAGGCCGTGCTCGGCTTCACCCAGATGCTCCGCAAGGTGCTGCGCGAGGAGGCCCCCACCCGGGTGGCCGTGGTGTTCGATGCGCGCGGGAAGAGCTTTCGCCACGAGCTCTTCTCCGAGTACAAGGCCACCCGGGATGCCCAGCCCGAGGAGCTCTCCCAGCAGTTTCCGGTGGTGCGCGAGGTGGTGGAGGCCCATGGCCTGCCGATCCTCGAGGTGGAGGGCGTCGAGGCGGACGACGTGATCGCCACCCTCGTCGGCGCGGCGCCGCCGCAGACCCACGTCACCATCGTGTCTACGGACAAGGACCTCATGCAGCTGGTCGGCGAACGCGTCAACCTCCTGGACACGATGAAGGACCGCCGCTTCGGGTCCGACGAGGTGGAGGCGCGCTTCGGGGTGCCTCCCGCTCAGCTGCTCGATCTCCGCGCGCTCGTCGGCGACACCAGCGACAACATTCCGGGCGTACGGGGGATCGGCGAGAAGGGAGCCGCCGGCCTGATCCGCGAGTGGGGCACCCTCGATGCGCTGCTCGAGCACGCCGGCGAGGTGAAGGCGAAGCGCGCCCGGGAGGCCCTGGAGAGCCAGGCGGATCAGGCGCGCCTGTCCCGAGACCTCGCCCGCCTGCGGGTCGACGTGACGTTGCCCCTGTCCTTCGACGAGCTGCGGCCGGGCACGCCCGACCTCGAGCGGCTGCGGGAGATCTTCCAGCGCCTGGAGTTCACCCGACTGCTCGAAGCCCTCGATGCCGGGTCGGGGGCCTCCGCCCCGGCGGCGTCGCCCTCGGAAGAGGTGGAGACCCGGGTCGTGGCCGCTGCCCTCGAGCTCGCGGCGCTGGTTGCCGAGCTGGCCGCGCAGGATCGTGTGGTGCTGGAGTGCGTGGGTGTCCTCGAGAGTCCCCTGCGCGAGGAGCCGGTGGGGCTGGCCTTCGCGCTGGGCGACGATCGCGCCGTCTACCTTCCCGTGGGAGAAGCCCGCCTGGATCGGCCTTCCCTGCGCCTGTCCGAGACCCTCGCTGAGCTTGCGCCGCTCCTGGTTCCGGACGGCGCCAGCGCCCGTCCCTGGCTGGCTCGGGGCGCCAAGGACGTACAGACGCTCTTCGCCGAGCACGGGGTCGAGATCTCGCTGCCGCTCTTCGATCCCGAGATCGCCGGCTTCCTGATCGACCCGGCGGCCCCGCGCACGCCGACCGCCCTCGCGGCCCGCTTTCTCGATGAGAGCCTGCCGGCCTGGGAGGAGATCGCCGGCCGCGGTGCGAAGGCGGTGCCGCCGGCGGACCTCCCCCTCGAAACGATTTCGAGCTGGGCGGGGCACCAGGTCACCACCATGGCACGGTTGGTCCCGCCCCTCGCCGAGCGGCTCGAGAAGGATGGCCTTTCCCCGCTCTACCGCGAGGTCGAGCTGGCGCTCACCCCGGTGCTCTCGCGCATGGAGCGCGCCGGGGTGCGGGTGGACGAATCGGTGCTCCACGAGCTCTCCGTCGAGTATCGCAAGGAGCTCGATGGAATCGAGGCGCGGGTCTACGAGCTCGCCGGGGAGACCTTCCAGATCGCCTCGCCCAAGCAGCTCCAGCGCATCCTCTTCGAGAAGCTCAAGCTGCCGGTGGTGCGCAAGACCAAGACCGGGTACTCGACGGACGAGTCGGTTCTCGAGCAGCTGGAGCACCACCACGAGCTGCCGCGCTGGATCCTCGCCCACCGCCGCCTCACCAAACTCAAGAACACCTACGTGGATGCGCTGCCGCCTCTCATCAATCCGACGAGCGGCCGCATCCACCCCACCTTCCACCAGACCGGAGCGGCAACGGGGCGCCTCTCCGCCACCAATCCGAACGTCCAGAACATCCCGATCCGCACCGAGGAGGGGGTGCGTATCCGAGAGGCCTTCGTGCCCGCCGAGGGACGACGTCTGGTTTCGGCCGACTACTCCCAGGTGGAGCTGCGCATCCTGGCCCACTACTCGGGGGACGAGAGTCTCGTGGAGGCCTTCCGCACCGAAGCCGACGTGCATCGGCGCACCGCCGCCGACGTGCTCGGCATCGACCCGGAGGACGTGAGCCCGGAGCAGCGGGCCCGGGCCAAGGCCATCAACTTCGGCATCATCTACGGCTCCACCGCCTTCGGCATCGCCAACCAGCTCGGCATCGCCTCTGCCGAGGCCCAGGCCACCATCGACGCCTACTTCGAGCGCTACCAGGGAGTGCGGCGCTTCCTCGACGAGACCATCGCCGGCGCCCGAGAGCAGGGCTTCGTCACCACCTTCCTGGGCCGCCGCCGCTACCTTCCCGACCTGGGCTCCCGCAACCGCGTCCAGCGGCAGGCCGCCGAACGCATGGCGGTCAACACCGTCATCCAGGGCAGTGCCGCCGACCTCATCAAGAAGGCCATGGTGGGAGTCGACCGCAGGCTGCGTCGGGAGGCGCGCGAGTCCCGGATGATCCTCCAGGTCCACGACGAGCTGGTCTTCGAAGCGCCCGAGGCCGAGGTCGAGGGGCTCTCGGCGGGGGCTCGGGAGGTGATGGAATCGGTCTTCCAGCTGCGGGTTCCCCTCCGCGTGGACGTGGGCGTGGGGCGGAGCTGGCGGGAGGCCCACTGAAGGACGCGGAGCCGAGCGATGCCTGGGCGATCGAGCGGGCCCGGGACGGGGACCATGAGGCGTTCCGCATCCTGGTGGAGCGCTACCAGGGGCGCGCCCACCGGCTGGCGCTGCGGGTCCTGCGGGACGAGGAGCAGGCCCGAGACGCGGTTCAGGACGCCTTTCTCAAGGTGTATCGCTCCCTCGGGCGCTTCGAGGGCCGCTCGAGCTTCTACACCTGGCTCTATCGACTCGTGCTAAACGTGTGCCTCGACCTCCGACGGCGGGATCGCTCGGATCGCCACGTCGAATGGGACGACTCCCGCAGCGTCGAACCGATGATGGGGACGGAAGGAGCCCCCGGGACGCTGGAACCTCCCCAGGCCGATGCAGCCCTGCGCCGGGAGCTGAGGGAGCAGATGGCCGCAGCCATCGAGGCGCTGCCGGAAGCCGCGCGCGAGACGCTGATCCTGCGGGAAGTCGACGGACTGAGCTACGCCGAGATCGCCGAAGCCCTCCAAATCCCCAAGGGGACCGTGATGAGCCGACTCTACTATGCCCGCCGGAAGGTGCGCGAGGTGTTGCTGGCGGACGGCGTGGTGGACGCCAAGCCGGGGTCTGGAGACGACGAAACGTGAATCCGCCGAGCGAATGGCTGCATGCCTACTACGACGGTGAGCTGGGGCGCCTGCGGCGCTGGCGCGTGCAGCGTTGGCTGGCCCGGGACCCGGCGGCACGCCAGGAGCTGGCCGGCCTCTCGGCCCTGGGCGACGCCGTTCGCGAGGCCGTGCCGGAGCCGGCCCTGGCCGATCTGTGGGACGGACTCGCCGGGCGCCTGCGAAGCGTGGACATCGAGAGGCAACGCGGGCGCTCGGAGCGTCCCGCCTGGGACTGGCTGCGGGCGCCTGTGCTGCGTCCTCTGGCGGCGGGGGCCGTGGTGGTGGCACTGGTGGCAGGCCTCGCCCTGCTGCTCGTCCCGGACCCGCACACAGGCGCCGGCGTGGTCCGCTGGCTCGACACGGGGGGGCAGCCGGTGATGGTGCTCGACGAGGGGGAGGCCACGATCATCTGGCTGATGGGTGCCGATGGGGAACAGGTCCGTCGCGGCGGGGGGTGGCATGGGCTCATCTGAGTGGATCCAGTGGCGGTGGCTCGGCTGGCTGGCTCCCTGTCTGCTGCTGCTGCCTGGTGATATTCGCCGGTGCCAGCGGCGTCTTGCCGGTGGTGATATCGATGGTGTCGTCGTCGGCTTCAACGTCCAGGGTCAAGGGGGTGTCGTCCGAGTTAGAGAGGTTCAGGTCTATGCCGGTAAAT
>JBDLIK010000167.1:0-7097 GCA_039714895.1 Myxococcota bacterium
CTCGATCGGGGCCCGCGCTCCGCTTCGGTCAAGACGCTCAAGCCGGTCCGACTGCTGGCGCTCTCGCGCACCGACTTTCTGAACCTGCTGCGCAAGAGCCCCGATCTAGCCCTGGCGGTGATCCAGGAGCTCTCCCGGCGGCTGCGCACGGTGGACGATCAGGCGAGTGCGCTGTCCTTCCAGCGGGTGAAGGATCGCACCAAGGGGCTGCTGGAGCGCCTGGCTCGAGACCCCCATTCGGGGGGAGAGCAGCGCATCACCCCGGCGCTGACCCACCAGCAGATCGCGGACATGATCGGCACCTCCCGCGAGACCGTCACCCGGGTCATCAAGGAGCTCAAGCTCGAGGAGTGGCTCTCCCAGGAAGGCAAGCGCTACCTGGTGCCGGATCAGTAGAGCCCATCTCACGATCCTCCGGAGCGACTCGTTTCCACCGCTCCGGCGCGGGGTCAAGCCGAGTCACCGACGAGCCGATCTGATCCTCCGGGCGGAACCGGTGTCGAACGGCGATCCCTCTGCCGCACGGGGGCGGGGGCGCCCGGGGACCCCGACCGCCAAGGGAGGTCGTGAGCTCATGAGAAGAGCAATCCCGGTCGTGTTCCTGCTTGCGCTACTCGCGTCAGGGAGGGCAGGGGCGTATACCGGAAACGAGCTGCTCAGCGCGTGCGAGGATCGCGAAGGGTCGTTCGGCGATGGGTTCTGCCTGGGCTACATCGTGGCGAACCTGCAGATCCAGCGCAGCTTCGGCATGCGGTGCACACTCCCGGTCCAGCATGAGCATCCCCAGGGCATCGTGGTGAAGTGGCTCAAGGACCACCCGGCCGCTCTCGATCTGCGTGCAAGCCACCTGATCGCTCTGGCCTACGACGACGCCTTCCCCTGCGAGGAATCAGCCCAGCCGCCGGCCTCGCCGCCCGCGGATTAAGCCTCTCTCAGAAGCTCACACGCACGCCCACAGTCCCCTGGGCCACCGGACGAGCGAAGCGGCGCATGCCGCGGCTCGGGTGGGAGCACGACCGATGGCAGCGGGCAGAGCCCGCTGCCCTCAGGAGGGGCGCCGGGCGCGACGATACGTCGGCCTGTGGCGATTCGAGATGCCGAATTTGCCCGCTGGCTGGTGTCGTCCATGGGCTCCGGGCTGGTGGCCGTCGACCGGGCCGGCGCTGTGGTGGCGTTGAGCGAGGGGGCGGGCCGCGTGCTCACCCCCGGGAACGACGCCGAGGCGGCGTTGGGCCGCCCCTGCGCGGAGGTGCTGGCCGCCCAGCCCACGCTGGCCCGGCTGCTCCTCGAGGCAACCGCCGGCCGGGAGATCCCGAGCCGGGCCGAGCTGCTGCTGGAGTCCGCCTCCGAGGTGCCCCGCCGCATCGGCTTCAGCGTGGTGCCCGTGCGGGATGACTGCGGGCGCCTGCGCGGCGCTGCGCTGCTCTTCCGCGATCTCACCCCCTACGAGCGGATGGACGAGCAGGAACGCCTGCGAGAGCGGCTGGCCGCTCTCGGCGAGATGGCGGCGGGCATGGCCCACGAGATCCGCAACCCGTTGGCGGGGATGGAGGTGCTCGCGGGGCTCCTGCGACGGCGCCTTGCCGAGGGCTCCGAGGACCGCCAGCTGGTGGACGACCTGCTGGGTGAGCTGCGCAGCGTTGCGGGAACGCTGTCGGACAGCCTCGACTTCGTGAAGCCCGTGGCTCCGTGCCGTCGAACCATCGACGCCGTCCAGCTCCTCGAGGACTGTCTTGCCGTGGCCCGTTCGAGGGTGCGCTTCGAGGGCACGGTCGAGCGTGCCTACGGGGGCGAGTTGCCACCTCTGCTCGCCGATGCCACGCAGCTGCGGACCCTGCTCACGGACCTCATGGTGAACGCCCTCGAAGCCATGGCGGGCCTGCCGCCGGAGGCGGCCCAGCTGCGCCTGGCCATGCGCCCCGAGCCGCGCTGCCAGCCGCTGCTGCGGGTCGGCCCCGCCCCACCCGCGGCGGAAATCGTCGAAGGAGCTTCCGCCACCCGAGAGCTCGTGATCGCCATCGTCGACAGCGGCCCCGGCGTTCCGCCCGAGCTCTCGGACCGGATCTTCCACCCCTTCGTGACCACCAAGGAGCGGGGGAGCGGCATCGGCCTGGCCAACGCCCAGAAGGTGGTGTCCAGCCATGGGGGCTCTCTCGAGCTCGAGCGCGGACGCGCCGTCGGCGCCTGCTTCCGGGTGCGCCTCCCCCTCGAGGAGCGAGCGTGAACGCGCGAATCCTGGTCGTCGAAGACGGAGACGCCCTGCGTCGCGGACTCGCCGCGGCTCTCGAGGAGAGCGGCGCCGAGGTCCACACGGAAGCGGACGGCGCGGCGGCGGTGGCGCTTCTGGGGGACCCCGACGTGGCCTGCTACGACGTGGTGGTCACCGACCTGCGGCTGCCCGGCGCCGATGGCTTCGCGGTGCTGGAGGCCGCCCGGGAGCGAGACGCGCGGAGTGCCGTGATCGTGATGACCGCCTACGGGAGCGTCGAGAACGCCGTCGAGGCCATGCGATCCGGGGCCTTCGACTTCGTCCAGAAGCCCTTCGAGCTCGAGCAGCTCGAGGTTCGGGTGTCGCGAGCGCTCGAGCATGCGCGCCTGCACCGAGAGGTGGGAGCGCTCCGCGCCCGGCTGCAGGCCCGTTTCGGCACCCAGGGAATCATCGG
Source organism: Myxococcota bacterium (assembly GCA_039714895.1). Classification (GTDB taxonomy): domain Bacteria; phylum Myxococcota_A; class UBA9160; order UBA9160; family DASRUS01; genus JBDLIK01. Next base: position 2,664 of record JBDLIK010000167.1, read on the forward strand.
CCAGAGCGCGGCTCTGCGCGCCGCCCTGGACCTGGCACGGCGGGTGGCTCCGTCGCGAAGCACGGTCCTGGTCACCGGCGAAACGGGCACCGGCAAGGAGGTGATTGCGGGGCTGATCCACGCGCTCTCTCCTCGGGCGGATGGGCCCTTTGTCAAGGTCAATTGCGCGGCGCTACCCGAGACGCTGCTCGAGTCCGAGCTTTTCGGACACGAGCGGGGCGCCTTCACGGGCGCCGACCGCATGCGCATCGGACGTTTCGAGCAGGCCAGCGGGGGCACCTTGTTCCTGGACGAGATCGGGGACATGACGGCGGCCACCCAGGCAAAGCTCTTGCGCGTGCTGCAGGACCAGGAGTTCCATCGTCTGGGCGGCACCCGATCCCTCCGCACCGACGCGCGCATCGTGGCGGCCACCAACCAGGACCTGGAGGGCGCCATCGCCCGGGCCGCCTTCCGGGAGGATCTCTACTTCCGTCTCAACGTGATCGGAATTCATCTGCCCCCTCTCCGAGAGCGCCCCGAGGACTTGCTGGCGCTCGCCGAGCACTTCCTGCAGGAGTTCGCCCGGGAGCTCGGGCGCCCGATGATGTGCTTCGGCCCCGAGGCCCGGGAAGCGCTGGGTCGCCATGGCTGGCCCGGAAACGTGCGAGAGCTGCGCAACGCCGTCGAGCGTGGCGTCCTGATGGCCGATGGAACCCGCGTGTCGAAGCTCGAGGTGGGCTCCGGGGCGGGAGGCGGAGAGACCGCCCTTGGTGCCTGGACTCCCCGGCTGCCCCCAGAGGGCGTCTCCCTGCGGGAGGTGGAGCACCAGGTCGTGCTCGCAGCGTTGCGCCGGGTGAACTTCGTGCAGAAGGACGCGGCCCGGTTGTTGGGAGTGACGCGCCGGAAGCTCAACTACATGATCCGGCGCATGGGCATCACCCATCCCTCGTGGAGACGAAACCGGGGCGGGCCGGCGGCCGACGCCCCGACCGCATGAACGGCTTGAAGGGGCGGGGGGCATCGGATACCAATCTGCCGGGGGGAGAGGGGTCACGATGCGTCTCGCGGCGGCGGCTCTCGGGTTCTCTCTTCTCGCGGGGATCGGCTGCGAGGACGATGCCACCCGGCTCGAGAGCCACCGGGTCCGGGGGCAGACGTACTTCGAGGAAGAGAAGCATCCCGAAGCCATCATCGAGTTCAAGAACGTCCTGCAGCTCGATCCCAACGACGCCGGGGCCCACTTCGGGCTGGCGCGCGCCTATCTCGCGCTGGGGGATGGCAAGGCCCGTTGGGAGCTCCAGGAGACCGTCCGTCTCGACCCCTCGAATCACGAAGCGCGGCTGATCCTTGCGAACCTCGTGTACTACGCGGGCCTGTACTCGCGGACGCAAGGGGACCGGACCGACGAGAGCTTCGAGGCGGTGGTGGAGCACGCCGACGCCGTCCTCGCCGCCGACGCGGACCACGTGGATGCTCTGCTGACCCGAGGCAAGGCCTTGGCCGAGCTCCGGCGCAACGAGGAGGCCGGCGCCAGCCTCACGCGGGCGCTCGAGCTGGCCCCGGAGCGTTCCGAGGCCCTGTTCATGCTGGCGAGCTTCCATCGCAGTCAGGGAGATCGGATCGCAGCCGAGCCACTGTTCCGCCGGCTGACGGACCTGGATCCGGGCTTCGGCAGCCACCGGGCTCTGGCCGCCTTCCTGGCGGCGGACCCCGAGCGCGATCCCGAGGCCCTGGCCGCCTACGAGCGCGCGGTGGAGGTCGCCGAGGAGGAGCAGCTGGCCCTGGCGGTCCAGCTGCTCGCGGGCTTCCACTACTCGAGGGAGCGCTTCGACGAGGCGGAGGCGGCGCTGCGCGCCGGGCTGGATCGCTCGGGGGCCAACCTGGAGATCGTCCTGGCCCTGGCCCGCTACCTCCACGTCCGCGGCCAGTCCGATCAGGCGGACGCGGTGATCGAGGATGCGACCCGGGCGCGGCCGGACGAGGTGCGGCCCTACCTGATCCTCTCGGCGTACCGGGGTCAGCGGGGAGATCCCGAGGGGGCGCTCGAGGCCGCCGAGGCTGCGCTGGAGGTCGACCCCACGGACAAGAGCGCGCGCCTGCGCAGGGCGGAGCTGCTCGTCGATCTCGGCTACCAGGGTCAGGACGTCGCGCGCATCGCCCAGGGGCAGAGCATCGTGGATGCGATCCTGGCCACCGAGGAGAACGATCCCCAGGCGCTGTTCGTGCGCGGGAAGCTCGAGCTGGCCCAGTCGCGGCCCGCCGATGCCGTGGCGAGCCTGCGGCAGACCGTGGAGTCGCGCCCGGACTGGGCCCAGGCCCACTTCGTGCTCGGCTCGGCGCTGTACGCCCTGGGGGAGCGCGCGGACGCCCGCGAGCAGCTGAGCCGGGCGCTCGAGATCGACGCCTCGCTGCTGGCCGCCCGCCGCATCCTCCTGCAGGTGCAGGCTTCACTCGGCGAGTTCGATCTGGTCATCGAGGACGGCAAGCGCATCCTCTCCGTCCAGCCCGGGGACCAGAAGACCCGGGTGCTGGTCGCCCAGGCTCTGGTGCGCGAGCGCCGCTTCAAGGAGGCACGGGCCGAGCTGGAGCAGGTTCCGGCGGAGGAACGCAACGCAGAGATCCACTATGCGCTCGCTCGGATCCAACGGATGGAGGGGGAGCTCGAGCTGGCGCGTCAGGGCTTCGAGCTGGCCCGGGCGCTCGATCCAGACCATCCCGACGTGCTCGCCGCCCTGCTGGAGCTCGATATCGCGCAGGACAGGCTGAGCGAGTCTCTCGAGCGGATGAGCGCAGCGGTGGAAGCGAATCCGGAGAGCTCCTCCCTCCTCCAGCTACGCGGCCTCACCGAGTGGAGGGCGGGCCAGACGGTCCGGGCGGAGGAGAGCTTCCGCAAGGCCATCGAGCTGGATCCCAACGACCTCTCCGCCTACCAGCGCCTCGGGGAATTTCTGGCGCGCACCGGGCGGGCCGAGGAGATGATGACCACCTACGAGGAGGCATTGGCCGCGCGGCCGGACTCGGGGAGGCTGAACCTCGTGGTCGGCATCCTGCACGAAGGCACCGGGCGCCAGGACAGCGCCCTCGAGCACTACGAGGCGGCGATCCGGCTCGACCCTGGCCTGGCCGCCGCCAAGAACAACCTCGCCTATCTGCTCGCCGAGCGCGGCAAGGACCTCGACCGCGCCCTGGACCTGGCCCAGGATGCCAAGGCAGCGCTGCCCGACAACGCCAACACGGCCGACACCCTGGGCTGGGTGCTCTACAAGAAGAACATCCCCTCCGCTGCCATTGGGTATCTCAAGGAGGCCGAGGGCGGCTTCGCGCGGGAAGACCCGGCGCTCGGCATCGTTCGCCGGCACCTGGCGCTGGCCTACGAGGCCAACGGCGAGGCCGAGCAGGCGCGCAACGTCATCGATCGCGCACTCGAGGAGCTTGCCGAACAGCAGGCCCTTCTCGAGACCGAGACCGGCCGGCCGGCCGGGGAGCCCGCCTGGGCCTCCGAGCTGCGCAGCCTGCGCAGCCGCCTGGACGCGGCTCCAGACGCCTGACCGGGCTGCGGGCTGCGCCCGCAGCCATCGTCCGTGCTCCACCGGCGGCTAGGGCGTGCGCCGCCCCGCTCGTACCTCCCAGGAAGGGTCAAGGGCCGCTGGCGCCCAGCCGATACAGACCCAGGTTCGCCGTGCGAGCAGGACCCCCGTTCGCGCCCTGCACGTGCACGCGTTTGCGGAGGAAGCCATGAGGTTTGCCAGCCTGGTCTTCGCGTCCCTCCTGCTCGTTGCGGGAGCCCCGGGTGCCTGGGGGGTCGATGAGCCCCCTGGCGAGATCCCGGCCACTGCGGCGCTCGTCCCGGAGACCACGCCGGTCGCGCCGTTGGACACACCCGTGGCGGAGGCTGCTGGGGTCACCCTGGGCCGGGTGGGCTACGACGAGCAGGGCCGTCCGGGCCGCCTCCACGTGGTCGTTCGGGGCGACACCCTGTGGGACATCTCCGAGGCCTACCTGGGGACGCCCTGGGTGTGGCCCTCGGTCTGGCAGGACAACCAGGACATCGCCAATCCCCATCTCATCCGCCCCGGCGATCGAATCTGGATCACCAAGGACGAGATGCGGCGGGTGAGCGAGGAGGAGGCCGAGCGCCTGCTGGCCGGCTCCCCCGCCAGCGACGTGCCCGCCGCGCTCGAGGAGGCGGCTCCGGCCGCGTTGGCGCCGCCGCCCGTGCTGTTTCCTTTCCACCGGATCGATGCCATGGGGCTGGTGAGCCGCGAGCAGGTGGAGGCCGCCGCCAGCGTGGTGGACAGCCCGCTCGATCGCATCTGGCTTGCAGAGCACGACACGGTTTTCGTCGGGCTCGGGCGTGGCGAGGTGGAGGAGGGCGACGAGCTCACGATCTTCCGCACCGCGGAGAAGGTCATGCATCCGCAGACCGGCGGGTTCTTCGGCTACTACGTGAAC
>JBDLIK010000168.1:0-7084 GCA_039714895.1 Myxococcota bacterium
CTGCTGCGTCTGCTGGACGCTCTGGATCCGCCGCCGGATGTCCTTGAGGCTCGGCACGTCCCTGGTGTTCCTTAGGCTGCCGCCTTCGAGGGCGAGAAGAGCTTCGCGAAGGCATCGAGGGCCGCGTCGATCTTCTGGCTGGTTTCGTCCGTGAGCAGGCCGCTCTCGCGAATGGCCGAGAGCACGTCGGCGTGCTGATCACGCATGTAGGCCAGCATCTCCTGTTCGTAGCGTCCCACGTCCCCCAATGGGAGCTGGCGCACCCAGGACTCCCGTTCGTCCTGGGGGGTGGCCGCGTAGACGGCCACCACCTGCTCCTCCATCGGCATGGGCTGGTACTGGGGCTGCTTGAGCATCTCGGTGAGGCGCTCGCCGTTGGCGAGCTGCTCCTGGGTGGCCTTGTCGAGGTCGCTGCCGAACTGCGCGAAGGCCGCCATCTCCCGGTATTGGGCGAGGTTCAGCTTGAGCTCGCCGGCCACCGCCCGGATCGCCTTGGTCTGCGCCGCGCCCCCCACCCGGGAGACCGAGATGCCCACGTTCATGGCCGGCCGGATGCCGGAGTTGAAGAGGTCCGTCTCCAGGTAGATCTGCCCGTCGGTGATCGAGATGACGTTGGTCGGGATGTAGGCCGAGACGTCGCCCGCCTGGGTCTCGATGATGGGCAGCGCCGTGAGGCTCCCACCTCCGTAGTCTTCGTTGAGCTTGGCGGCGCGCTCGAGCAGACGGGAGTGGCAATAGAAGACGTCCCCGGGAAAGGCCTCGCGACCCGGCGGCCGCCGCAGCAGCAGGGAGAGCTGGCGGTAGGCCACGGCCTGCTTGGAGAGATCGTCGTAGATGATCAGCGCGTGCCTGCCGTTGTCGCGGAACCACTCCCCCATCGTGCATCCCGAGTAGGGCGAGAGGTATTGCAGCGGCGCGGGATCGCTGGCGGTGGCAGCCACGACGATCGAGTACTCCATGGCGCCGTGCTGCTGCAGCTTCTCCACCACCTGGGCCACGGTGCTCTGCTTCTGACCGGTCGCCACGTAGATGCAGGAGACGTTCGTCTGCTTCTGGTTGATGATGGTGTCGACGGCGATGGCCGTCTTCCCGGTCTGGCGGTCGCCGATGATCAGCTCGCGTTGACCGCGGCCGATGGGCGTCATGGCGTCGATGGCCTTGATGCCGGTCATGAGCGGCTCGTGCACCGACTTGCGGGTCACGATGCCCGGTGCCTTCAGCTCCACCCGGCGGCTCTCGCTCGTCTGGATGGGCCCCTTGCCGTCGATGGGGTTCCCGAGGGCATCCACCACCCGCCCGAGCAGCGCCTCGCCCACGGGTACCTCGACGATGCGCTGGGTTCGCCGCACCAGGTCGCCCTCGCGGATGTGCTCGCCTTCGCCCATCAGCGCAACGCCGACGTTGTCCTCCTCGAGGTTCAGGACCATGCCCGAGACCTCCCCGGGAAACTCGACGAGCTCTCCGGCCATCACGCGGTCGAGGCCGTAGACCCGCGCGATGCCATCACCCACGGAGAGCACGGTTCCCGTCTCGGCCACGTCGATGTCGCGGCCATACTCCTTGATGGTGCGCTTCAGGATGTCTGTGATCTCACCCGGCTTGATGTCCATTCACCCTTCCTTCGTGAGGCTCGCTCGGAGCTGCCGCAGCTGCGTGCGGAGACTCCCGTCGAAGACCAGGTCGCCTACCTTGGCGACGACCCCGCCGAGCAGCGAGGGGTCCAGCGTCAGTTCCACAGCGACCTGCCGGCCCGACTGGCGCGAGAGCGCCTGGCGCAGCCGATCCAGCTGGGCCTCCGGAAGCGGCGAGGCCGAGATCACCTCTGCTCGCATGCGCCCGGCCGCCTCGTCGGCGAGCCGATCGTACTCGCTACGAATGGCGGGAAACTCGATCAGGCGTCGCTGGTCGATCAGGAACTGCAGAAAGAGTTGGAGGATGCCGCCGACGCCCAGCTGCTCGGCGAGGGCGGCCAACGCGGCCTTCCGCTCCGCCGCCGGATGCAGGGGACGGAAGAGCGTGGCCCGCAGATCCCGATGCCCATCCAGCAGCTCTCCCAGCGTGGTGAGCTCGCCTCGCACCGCCTCCACGCGGCCCTCCTCCTGGGCCAATCCGAAGAGGGCGCGCGCGTAGCGCCGAGCGGCGGCGGCCGAAGCCACGCGGCTACCTCTCCGCGTCCGGCTGGGAGGGCGCGCGCCCGACCCGCTCGACGAACTCGTCCAGCAACCGGGTGCGGTCCTCGTCACGCACCTGGTCGCGCAGCATGCGCTCGGCGAGATCCACCGAGAGATCCGCCGCTTCCTCTCGCAGGACGGCGCGCGCCCGGCGCACTTCCTGGTCGACGGCCGCCGCGGCGTCCTGCCGCACCCGCTCGGCGCTCGCTCGGGCGTCGGCGAGGATCCGCTCGCGCTCGGCCTCGGCGAGCCGGTGGGTGGCGGTCCGGATCTCCTCGATCTCGCCGTCGAGCCGGTCGAGGCGGCCCTGCCACTCGGCCAGACGGGCCTCGGCCTCCTCCAGCAGGCGCGTCGAGCTCTCGAGGCTCTGGCGGATCCCGTCGCGGCGCTCCGCGAAGTAGGCCTGGATGGGACGTCGGCCGAAGTAGACGATCACACCCACCAGCAGCGCCAGGTTGACGGCATGCCAGACCATGTCGAAGACCACCTCGAGCTCGTCCTCCCGGGAGTCGCCTCCACTGGCGTGGGCAGCGGAGGCCAAGACGAGGGCCAGCACGACGGGGAGCGATCGGCGCATCAGGAGATGGACCGGCCGAGGATGCGTTCCACGGCCTGTCGGGCCAGCGTCTCCGCATCCGCCCGCAGCGAGGTGCGGGCCTGCTGGAGCGCCGCTCCGACTTCGCCGCGGGCCTCCTCGATGCGTCGCTCCGCCTCGGACCGGGCCGAGCGGGTGAGGTCGGTCTGCTCGACCCGCGCCGCCTCGAGCAGCCCACGACGCTCGCGCTCGGCCTCGCGGCGCGCGCTGTCGATGTCCTGGCGGTAGCGCTCCAGGCTCTCCTCAGCGCGCTGGGAGAGAGTCGACGCGCGCTCGCGTGCACCCTCTATGCGCTCGGCGCGCTCCTCGAGGACGCCCAGCAGAGGCTTCACGAGCAATGCGTTCACCGGGAAGACCAGCGCCGTGAACAGAGCGATCAGCACGACGAGCTGACCGAGGTCGGGGAAGATCTGAAGACCGCCCTCTGCCGCAAGCGCGGTCTCTGGGGCCAGCAGGCAGAGGACCGCGAGCGATGCGGTGATCCAGCGGCGAAGCGGGCGGCGGTTCATGGGTTCGTCGGCTCTGACCCTGTTGATCGCTACCCCCGCCGCCGTCCGGGGCGGTGCCGTCGCGGGCGAGGTGCGTGAAATCGGCCTACTCTGGAAAGCGTCGGCGAAACGAGCAGATCCGCGACCGATGGGCGGCGCAATGGTTGCAAAGTTGTCGCGAAGTTCAAGGAGAGACGGCCTCTCCAGGCCCGCGGCTGGCGGGATCCATCTCGAGCCTGCCGTCGAAGCAGCCCCCGTCGGCGATCACCAGACGAGCGGTGGTGAGGACCCCCACCAGCCGGGCCCGCGGGCCGAGTTCCACCCGGTGGCGGGCCCGCACCTCGCCCTCGAGGCAGCCTTCGAGGACGACCTCTTCGGCCTCCACCCGGGCCCGGATCTGGGCCTTCTCTCCCACCTCGAGCCTCCCGCGAGCCACGATCTCTCCGTCGACGGCCCCTTCGATGCGGGCGTCACCGCCGATGGCGACGAGGCCTTCGAAGCGACCCCCCTCGGGCAGCAGGGGCACCCGGTCCTGCGACGGATGGAAGGACTCCGCCATCAGCTCTCGAGAATCAGGCCCGACACCCGGTCGAGGTCGTCCGGGCCGAAGTAGTCGATCTCGATGCGCCCGCGCGCGGGGCCACCCACCAGACGCACCGACGTCTGCAGTCGGTCTCGCAGCCGATCCAGCAGGTGCTGGGTATCGGGGTCGAGGCTGGTGGCCGTGCGCTTGCGCGGCGATCGACGCCTCGCGCTGTGATCGGAGCGAGCCGCTTCCTCGGCGGCCCGCACCGAGAGCCCCTCCTCCACGATGCGGTCGCGCAACATGCGCCGGCGCTCGGGGTGCGTCACCTGGAGGATCGCCTTGGCGTGGCCGGTGTTGAGGCGCCCTTCCTCCACGTCCTGCTGGAGCTCGCGGGGGAGCTCCAGCAGCCGAAGGTGGTTCGCGATCGTCGAGCGATCGAGCGCGACTCGATCACCGACCTCGTCCTGGGTGGCTCCGGCCTCTACCAGCGCCTGGAAGGCGTGGGCGAGCTCGATGGGGTTCAGGTCGTGGCGCTGGACGTTCTCCACCAGGGCCAGCTCCAGCCGATCCCGGGGCGCCACGTCGGCAACCACCACCGGGATCGCAGACAGGCCGGCCTGCCGGGCGGCTCGCCAGCGACGCTCCCCCACCACCAGCTCGAAACGATCGCCCGCGCGACGCACCACCACCGGCTGGAGCACACCGTGGCGCTGGAGGGAAGCCACCAACCCCTCGAGTGCCTCGGGATCGAAGTGGCGACGGGGCTGATCGGGGTTGGGGTCGATGTCATCCACGGGTAGCTCCACGGGACCCACCTGAGGACCGTCGCCATTCGGTGTAGGGCGGACGGGCGCCCCCTCCTGACCGGGCGGGGAGCTCGGGATCAACGCGTCGAGTCCCCGTCCGAGCGCGTTACGTCGCATGGCCATGGGGGCCTCCGGTGGCGGCTTCCGTCTTGGGAAGCGCCGGCGGGTCCCTTGGAGCCGTCTGCCAGTCGAGGCGCTGGAGCAGCTCTTCGGCGAGCTCCAGGTAGGCGACCGCTCCGCGGGAGTGGATGTCGTAGAGGAGCACGGGCTTGCCGTGGCTCGGCGCCTCGCTGAGACGCACGTTGCGGGGGATCAGGGTCCGCAGCACCTGGGAGCCGAAGTGGGCCCGAACCTCCGCGGCCACCTGTCGGCTCAGGTTGTTGCGGCCGTCGACCATGGTGAGCAGGATGCCCTCGAGGCGCAGGCCCGGATTGAGATCACGCCGCACGCGGTCGAGGGTCTCGAGCAGACGCGCGAGGCCCTCGAGCGCGTAGTACTCGCACTGGAGCGGCAGCAGCACTCCATCCGCCGCCGCGAGCGCGTTGAGGGTGAGCAGTCCGAGGGACGGAGGACAGTCGATCAGGACGAAGTCATAGTCGTGGCGCGCATCCGCCAGGGCCATCTCCAATCGGCGCTCGCGGTGCGGCGTGCTCACCAGCTCGATCTCGGCTCCGACCAGGTCCACTCCGGCCGGCACCACGTGAAGATGCGAGAGCTCGGTGGGGTGAGCCGCGTCCTTGACGACACGCTCGCCGATGAGAGCATGGTAGATCTGCGGATGGGGATCCCGAATGCCGAACGCGCTGCTCGCGTTCCCTTGCGGGTCCAGGTCGATCAGGAGGGTGGGGCGCTCGGAGGCTGCCAGCGACGCCGCGAGATTGACGGCAGTCGTGGTCTTTCCCACCCCCCCCTTCTGATTGGCGATCGCCAGAACCTGGCTTCGGTGTCTCCCTACCCCTATCACCCCACCTGCAACCTTGATTCCCCCAGGGGAACCTGAAATACGAGGCCCCTGCTAGATAACGCATTCCACCGGGTCCGTCATCGGCAGCTACAGGGTGTAACTCCCCCCATTTTCTGGGGTTCCATTCGGATTCCACTGAAAAATCAGAGACTTCCGCTCGGGGATCGGAAGTTCAGGGAGCTCGGACACCAAGCCAGAGCGAGGTGCGGCGCTCCGAGAGGGGCCGAGCGTACCAGGCAACTTCGACCCGTGAGATCGCCTCGGAAGGTGGCCCACTCGTCGCGACTCCTCCCGGAATCGCGATCAGACCGCCAGGCTGCACCCAGCGGGACGCCCAAGGAACCACCTCCGAGAGCGGCCCGACCGCCTGCGCTACCGCGATCGCATGGAGCCGAGGATCGAGAAGCTCGGCTCGACCGAGGAGCGCCTCGGCGTTGCCGATTCCCAGACTTCGGATGGCGTGACGCTGGAAGTGGTGCCGCCGGCTCCGGGCTTCCACGAGAGTGACCCGGCGATGGGGGAACAGCAGAGCCAGAGGAAGGCCGGGAAAGCCCGCTCCCGAGCCAAGATCTACGACGGAGCCTGAATCAGGGAGAGCCCTCGAGAGCCCCATCGCATGGGAGAGAACTCCTCGGATGATCGCCTCGGGCGTGCGATGCCCTGTGAGATTGATGCGGGCCGACCAGCGATGGAGGAGCTCGACCAGGCCGGCGAGCTGGTCTGCGACCTCGGGGCGCCGGCCCGGCTCCATGCCGATCTGGGCCAGACAGGTGTCGAGGAGGTCGGCAGTGGTGGAGGGGGACAGAGACCGACTCCGTTCCACGGGGAACGAACGTTCGGACGTTCCCCGTGGAACCCCGCCTCAGTCGCGGGCGGAGTCCCGCTCGTACCGAAGCGCTTCCTCGTACTCGGGGGCGCCCTTCGGAACCACCACCACCTGGCGATAGCGTCCGCCGCTCTCCCCGATGCTCATCGTCGCAACGTCTTCGACGTCCCGAAGGGCCACGTGGATGCTTCGGCGGTCCTTGGCGTTCATCGCCTCGAGGGCCACCGCCCGCCCGGACTCACGCGCCCGGCTGGCCGCGCGGTCCGCCGCCCGCTCCAGGAAGCTCTCACGCTGAGCCTGGTCGCCCTCGACGTCCAGGACCACACGCCGGTCCTTTTGCTCATCCCGCGCCGCCAGCTGATTCGCGAGCAGCTGAATTCCCTCCGACGCCCGGCCATCGCCGGCGCGAAGCCGACGGGCGGCGGGCCCCGTCACGAGAACCACCACCAGCTCACCGTCTTCGGTCTCCGAAATCTCGAACGGGCCGAGGTCCATGCGTTCGAGGACGCCACAGACGAAGGTGCCGATGTCGCCGAGGTTCCTGCCGGTGCCCACCGACTCTCCTTCGAGCTCGTCGACCTCGGGAGCGTCGGCAACCCGAGGTTCCCGATCCCGATCCCGCCCGCGACCCCCCCGACGTTCTCGATCCCGCCCGCGTCCGTCCCGGTCCCTTCCGCGACTCTCCCGGTCGTGGCGGGGCTGGCGGTC